>CAJWOD010000008.1 GCA_913044145.1 uncultured Nitrospina sp.
TCCTAACAGACTCCGTCCTTAGCGAACCTTCTTATGTAAATTGGTTAAATCGTCCCGGAACTCTAACGGAATCAAAATCAAAAGATATATTGATGCGGGATTTTTATGAACTCGTAGGAGAATATTCTCCTAATAAAAATATTTCATATATCCTTAGAAAGTTTAAAAAAAGAGAGTATCTCAGAATAGGTCTCCGAGATTTATTAGGCAGTGCTGAATTAATGGAAACGATAGAAGATATTTCAAATCTCGCAGATGTCTGCCTACAAATTGCATATGAAAAAGCCGATAGAGATTTAAAAACTAAATATGGTTTACCCTCATATAAAGACTCCGAAGGAAATTGGAAGGAATCTGAGTTTACAATTCTGGGAATGGGAAAACTCGGGGGGCAAGAACTTAATTACAGTTCGGATATAGATCTTATTTATATTTATACCTCAAACCAGGGTGAAACGCGTCCTGACCTATCCCATTCAAGTTCAATTATAAAAATAACAAATCACGAATATTTTTCTAAATTGGCTCAGCAGATTACCGAATCAATAAATGAAATAACTTCTGAAGGTAACGTTTTCAGGGTGGATCTGGATTTAAGGCCGGACGGGCCAAGCGGAGAAATTGTAAGTTCCCTTGCAAGCTGTGAAACCTATTACCAGTCATGGGGAAGAACTTGGGAGCGTCAAGCATATATTAAGGCGAGAGTTTCAGCAGGAAGTGAAGCTCTGGGTAAAGAATTTTTAACCATGATGGAACCATTTATATATAGAAGAAGCCTGGATTTTGAAGCTATAGAAGAAATCAAATCCATGAAAAAGAATATCAATAAAAGTTTAAAGGGTAATAAATCGGAAAATATCAAACTAGGGTTTGGAGGTATACGAGAGGTTGAATTTTTTATTCAGACAAATCAGCTCTTGTTTGGTGGAAGGAATAAAGCATTACGTATAAGAGGTTCGTTAAGTGCTTTGCGAATTTTGAAGGAAGAAAATATTATTTCAAAAGAAGATTTTGTATGCTTATCCGAAGCTTATATATTTTTAAGGAATTTAGAAAATAGGGTCCAAATAACATTCGGTATGCAAACGCATAAACTCCCAGAAAAAATAGAAGATAGAGCGGTTCTTGCAAGAAAAATGCGGATTGAAGGAGAAACCAAAGAAGAGCTTGTAGCTAATTTGATGAAGACTTACGAATCTCATACCTCCTTTGTGGGAAAAATTTATTCCGAGCAGTTTGCAAAAAAAGAAAAACGGGATATGGCAGAAGTAATTTTAAATGAATGGGAGGAATCCCAAAAGGGAGAAACATTATTTTCTGAAGATATTATTGCCTCCATCCCATTGGTTAAAGATCCTGCTCAAGCATTTCGATTCTTGAAAGTTTTCCGCGATGGCGCTGCCTTTTCGTATCCTTCAGAAAAAAGTATTCAGCAGTTTAATTTTATCCTACCTAAATTAATTAACCAGTGCAGTCGGGTTCCAAGTCCAGGTAAGGCAATTGAAAACCTTTGTCGATTTGTTGAAGCTACAGGTGCGCGGGAATCATTTTTAAACTTATTCCAAGAGAATGAAAAGTTCCTTGAGCTTTTACTTATTTTATTTGGCAGTAGTGGTCTCCTATCGCAAACCCTAATAAAGAGACCTGATTTTGTAGATTTAATAACAGATATTGAAGCGATTTATAGATTCAAAACGTCAGAAAAAATTTCAGAGGAATTGAATAAAAATTTGTCAACAAAATCAACATTGGATTCAAGAGCTATTATATTACGGGGTTTTAAACAAGCGGAAGAATTGCGAATCGGGGTCCGATTTTTAATTAAAGAAGCTGATTTGGAGGGTACTCTGTCTGATCTCTCAAATCTTGCAGATGTTTATTTAGAGGCAGTTTTAAAATTGGCTTGCGAAGAAGTTAATAAAAAAGATAGCCGGTCAATTGCTGAAAAATTTTGCATCATTGGTATGGGAAAACTGGGTGGTGGCGAATTAAATTTTGGCTCCGATTTGGATATCATTTTTGTTTACGATGAAATAGAAGAAAATAGTTCGGAAGGAATCTCCTATTCAACAATATCTCAATTAATTTATAAGTTAACTTCAGAAATGACTGAAGCAGGTTATGCATACAAAATTGATACTGAATTGAGACCCGAGGGTGGATCTGGGGTTTTGGTTTTATCAGTAAAGGGGTATGAGAACTATTTTAAATCTCGAGCTAGAATTTGGGAACAGCAAGCTATGGTTAGGGCACGCATCGTAGCAGGTAATATTGAGGTTGGAAAAAAGTTTTTGGAAGTAGCTCATAATTTTGTTTATCAAGAAAAATTTGAGTATAGCTCTCTTATTGAGATTTCTCGTCTTAGAGAGCGGATGGAAATAGAACTAGCTCAAGAAAAATCCAAAGGAAAAAATGTGAAACTTGGGTTTGGAGGTATTGCAGATATTGAATTTGTAGTGCAAATTCTGCAATTAATTCACGGAAAAAAAATTCCAAGCCTAAGGGAAACAAATACGATGGAAGCAATTAATAAATTTGTAAAGCATGGAATAATTGATCAGGTTAAGGCGGAAAAGGTTAAGGAAAATTACCTTTTCTTGCGAAAGCTGGAATGTGCTTTGAGAATCATTCGTGTAACACCTAGCAACAATCTTCCAAAAGATACATCCGATTTGGCGCAATTGGCTCGCTTGATGTCTTATGAGGGAAGTGATGCTAAAATTCTTGCTAATAATTTATTAAATGATTATGAGAAACATACGAAACATATGCGAGAATATTACCGAGATACTATAGGTCAATTATTACGTGCTGGGCGCGGATCCGTTTCTGATAGTACCTAGGTATGATCGAGGGGCAGTCAAAAATTTATTAAGTTTTTTTATCCGAAGATTTCGAAAAAGCATTTAACTTAAAAGCAATGCTGTCGATCAAGGCTTGCCAGCTGGCTTCAATAATATTTTCTGATACACCAACAGTTCCCCATTTTTTGTGTTCATCCCCAGATTCAATCAGTACGCGAGTTTTAGCGCGCGTACCTCTTTTTTCTTCGAGAATACGTACTTTGTAGTCGTATAGATCGACTTTTTTCAATTCTGGATAAAATTTTATTAGGGCTTTTTTAATTGCTTTATCCAAAGCATTTACAGGGCCTATTCCCTCTTCTGTAGAAACTTCTTGAACACCATTTACTTTTAGTTTGACGGTTGCTTCAGAAACCGACTCTTTATCTTCTTGCTGTTTTTCAACGATGACCCGAAAGCTGATGAAGTCGAAGAAAACTTCTTTTTCACCCAATGCATCTCTCATCAATAATTCGAAAGAGGCTTCAGCCCCCTCATATTGAAATCCAAGATTTTCAGATTCTTTTAGGGTTTCAAGGATTTTTTGAATTTTAGGCTCACCCGCTTCTACATCAATGCCAAACTCTTTTGCTTTATGGAGCACATTGCTTTTTCCTGAAAGATCAGATATTAGTATACGTTGACTGTTACCAACAACTTCAGGTTTAATATGTTCGTATGTTTCTGGATTTTTTCGAACCGCACTTACATGAATGCCTCCTTTATGAGCAAAAGCACTTTTGCCAACAAAGGGTTGCTGGTTCCAATGAGCTTTATTAGCTAATTCATCTACAAATGCCGAAACATCTTTTAATTTTTCAAGTTGTCCATTTGAAACACAATCCAGTCCCATCTTGATTTTTAAATTAGGGATAATCGAGATTAAATTTGTATTACCACATCTTTCGCCTATACCGTTGATGGTTCCTTGTATTTGTTGAGCTCCGGCCTCGACAGCACGAAGTGAGTTTGCTACTGCCACTTCTGAATCGTTATGAGCATGAATTCCTAATCTGACGTTAATAGAATTTTTAACTTCAGAAAAAATTGAATGAACTTCATCAGGAAGCGACCCACCATTTGTATCGCAGAGTACAATCCAGTCTGCTCCCCCTGATTCTGCTTCTTTGATTGTTTTGATTGCGTATTCGGGGTTATTTTTGTAACCATCAAAAAAATGTTCCGCATCAAACAAAACTTCGGTCCGATGTTTTTTCAAATAGTTGATGCTTTCAAAAATCATCCGCAGATTTTCATCCAGACTGGTAGATAAAGCGTCCCTAACATGCAGGTCCCATGTTTTTCCGAATATGGTAACCACTTCGGTTTCTGTTCTCATAAGCGCCTGAATTACTTTATCCTCTTCTACTTTTTTGTTTGGATAGCGGGTGCTCCCGAACGCCGTGATTTTAGTTTGTAAAAATTTTACGCGATTTACTTTAGAAAAAAAATTAATATCTCGCGGATTGGATCCTGGCCAACCTCCTTCGATATAATGAGCACCCATTTCATCAAGTTTCTGTGCGATACGAATTTTATCCTCTACAGTGAATGAAATTCCCTCGGCTTGGGATCCGTCACGAAGTGTTGTATCGTATATTTTTATAGAACTCATTTTTTCTTTGTTTTAGATTTTTTACGAGCTACTTTTTTTTCTAAGCCAAATGCCTTGTGAAGGACATTTACAGCTAATTTAGTATGTTTTTGCTCTATAATACATGAGACCTTAATTTCTGAAGTACTAATCATCAAAATATTAATCTTTTCTTTAGAAAGTGATTTAAAAATTTTTGCGGCTACTCCAGAGTGACTTCTCATTCCCGCTCCAACTATGGAAATTTTAGCAATTTTTGAATCAGCGCTGACATTTACAGCATGAATCTTTTTAGCCACCTTTTCCATAATGGCCATGGTTTCGTCTAACTCTTCACGGCCTAAAGTAAAGGATAAATCCGTATGGCCCTCAGCACTGATATTCTGAATGATCATGTCTACAGAAAGACCGGCTGCCGCAATGGGTTCGAAAATATTTGCGGCTATGCCAGGCTGATCGGGGACTTCCTTCAAGGTAATTTTAGCCTGATTTTTATCGTACATAATTCCTGAAACCACCGGCTGTTCCATATTTAAATCCTCCTCACAGATCAACGTTCCTTTACCTCCTTCATTATAGGAGGACTTCACAACTAATGGCATTTGGAATTTATGAGCAAATTCAACGCACCGTATTTGTAGAACTTTAGCGCCCAGGCTCGCCATCTCCAGCATTTCATCATACGATATCACATCTAGTTTTCTCGCTTTTTGCACAATCCTTGGGTCTGCAGTATAAACACCATCAACATCTGTATAAATTTCGCATTGGGAGGCGCCAAGTGCTACGGCAAGCGCTACGGCAGAGGTATCCGAACCTCCTCGTCCGAGAGTTGTCACATCGCCTTGTTCATTGATGCCCTGAAAACCAGCAACCACGATAACATTATTATCTTTTAATGCTTGTCGAGCTCTTTTTGCATCGATTTGTTTTATTCGAGCACGAGTATGCACATTGTCCGTTTGTAATCCAATTTGTCTTCCTGTCATAGAGATTGCAGGAACACCTTGGGATTGAAGTGCCATAGTCAACAGGGCACTTGAAATTCTTTCACCTGATGAGAGCAAAAGATCCATTTCTCTTTTTTCCGGATTTTGATAAATTTGGCCGGCCATTTTTATAAGCTTATCAGTTTCTCCAGCCATTGCTGAAACAACGACAACTACCTGGGTTCCTGTTTTTCGAATGCGAGCAATTCTTTGGGCAACATGTTTTATGCGGTCTATGCTACCGACAGATGTACCACCATATTTTTGTACTACTAGATGCTTATTCATAATTCATTATTTAGAAATGATTCAATGAGATCAGGAGCAGAACCAAATTTTTTACCAACTTCTAAAATCTTTTCGTCATATTGGTTTAAACTGGAATTTTTTTCTGCAGACTTGGAGGAGTAAACCAGATAAGGTACTGGCGCACGGTCGTATTTCATCAAGGCTACAGAGGACACATGATTAACAACAATCAGCAATTTTACCTCTTCATAAGTTTCAAGAGTTTGAGCAATGGGTTTAACCACCTCTGAATCAAAATCTTCAATAGCAAGTATTTTGTCATCAATATTGCCTTTAAGAGAAACTTCTTCTCCTGCAGAAATATGAAGAAAGACGACATCTTTTTTTTCCAATTCTTTCAAAGTAGTTTTTACCTTGTTGGAATAGTCGGTATTAAAAAAACCAGTTGCTCCTTCTATATCTAAAACATCTATTCCCGTAAGTTTGGCAATTCCTTTAATCATGGATGATGCTGTTATTACTGATGCCGATTTTCCAAATCTATCATGAAACTTTGGTAATGATGGGCGCTCACCGTTGCCCCAAAACCAGATGCTGTTAACCGGATCTTTTTTATCTTGGGTACGTTTTTGATTGTAAGGCAAATTGTGCAAAATTATTTGTGCTTGGTTCATCACAAAAATAAGATCGCGCACTTCTTTTCCTTCTGGCATAAACCTCCGAATTCCTTCGCCGATCAACTCGTTTGGCGGGGCCAACCGTTCATGTATTATGGGATTTTTAATTAATGCAAGATTATGATATCCCTTGCCATCGTAGAACTTGATAGTTGAATCCATCACTTGTTCGTTTAATGCATTTATCAAAAGTTCCGAGTCTTCTGAAGATAAATTTCCTCCAGTATAGTCCTTCATTATCATGTCATCATGGGTAGCTTGAAGGGTTATCAAGTCGCAGCATAAAGTAATTTCATCATCTCCAGGTTTTACTCCTAGGCCTACTGCATCCAAGGCAGCATGACCGGCTTTATATTTTTCTGGGCAGTAGCCAAAAAGACCCAGCCCAGAAACTTCGTTGCCAAGATGTAGATTATCTGGAATGGTTTGCACCGGCCCATATTGTCCCTTTTGTACTAGGGCGTCTAAATTTGGGGTCTCTGCAAGTTGCAGTGGAGTTTTATTATCTTTTTCTGCAATGGGTCTGTCTGTCAAGCCCGATGCAATCACTACTAAATATTTCATTTCATTAGGGAGTTTATTGATCCGATAAGCTGAGGATGAGGAATTATAACTTAATTTTTCTTAATTCCCCAGTCCAATTGAAAGTAGATTTATCAAAGCCAATTTCTGAATAGGTTTAAAGTTGCTGCCTATGTCTGTCAAAAGCGAACAATAGCAAAAACCTCCACTTTTGAGGAGGACAGGTCCGTCCATAATTTTATTAAAAGTCTGGTATTTTATCGCAACTCAATTTAACTTCATAATTAAAAATCAAACTGTTATGGTCTGGAGTATTGCTTTTGTGCTACGGTATTTACATCTATTTATTATTATTGATTTATGTATGAGTAGACTCTTATTTTAACTTTTCTTAACTAAATTGAGATTTATAGGATCCGTTTTTGGAGGAATTCTGGCATTTGAATTAGATTTGTTATCAGAAACCCTTTAATTTCATTACCATCAAGAACGAGTACTATTTCTTTGTTAAATAGCATTTTTTTAAAATGGAACTGTAAAAGTTATAAAAGAAATGTTTACGTATTAAATTTCTAAATCCAAAAAAATTAGAACATTGGAGTAGATAAATAATGATCGTAGTTACTGGTGGAGCGGGCTTCATAGGAAGTGCCCTGATCCATGGATTAAATAATAGAGGTGTAAAAGAGATTTGGATTGTTGATCAGGTGGATCACCCTGAAAAACAGAAGAATTTGAACCCTCTTATTTTTGATAAATTGGTCGACAAAGATGTTTTTTTAAATGATGTTTTAGAAAAAAAACTTCCAAATTGTGATGCAATCTTTCATATGGGTGCTTGTTCTTCAACAACCGAAACTAACGAGTCGTTTTTGAATGAAAACAATTATGAATATACTCGACACTTGGCGAGTTTCTGTTTGGAAAAAGGGGTTCGATTTATTTATGCCTCCAGTGCGGCAACATATGGTGCGGGAGAAAATGGTTATTATGATAATGAATCTAAGCTCAAATTATTGCAACCCCTAAACTTGTATGGTCACAGCAAACACAAGTTCGACTTATGGGCTCAAGCTCAAGGAGCATTAAAGAAAATAGTGGGCTTGAAGTATTTCAATGTATACGGTCCTAATGAATACCATAAACAGGAAATGCAAAGTATGGTGCGAAAAGGATTTCTTCAAGTGCGGGATACAGGCAAATTGCGTTTGTTCAAATCCTACAAACCAGAATATGCTGACGGTGACCAGGAAAGGGATTTTTTATACATCAAAGATGCTGTTTCCATGACCTTATATTTTTTAGATCGGCCTAACCTTGGAGGAATTTTTAATGTGGGCTCAGGAAAAGCAAGAAACTGGAATGATTTAGCAAAGGCTATTTTTTCAGCTATGAATAAGAAAGAAAATATTGAGTATATTGATATGCCTTCGGCCCTTATAAAACAGTATCAATATCATACTTGCTCCGAAACCCAAAAAATTCTTAATTCCGGTTACTCGGATCCGGTAATGTCTTTAGAAGAAGGTATTGCAGATTATATTAGGCAATACCTAATCCTCGGTAAGCATCTAGGCTCACGTTCCACATAAAACAGTTGGGGTTTTTATTAAACGTGATGCTTCTAATTTTCTTTACTATCTTCTGAAGGGCGATGGTTCTCAAGAATTTTTTCCAGTGTCATAGTTGTGGAGTGCCCCTTTAAAATAGGGATGAGTTTCACATGGGCCCCATAACCTTCAACTATCTCTCGGCCGACTACCTCATCTATTTTATAGTCGTCTCCTTTAACCAGAATATCTGGTTTTATTTCCCTAATTAGTTTTTCTGGTGTGGCTTCATTGAACAGGGTGATGTAATCAATAAACTTCAGCGCTGAAAGAATATTGGCGCGTTCCTTTTCGTTTTTAATGGGTCGCCCCTTTCCCTTTAAGTTTCTTACGGAATTATCTGTATTGAGTCCAACCACTAAAATATCGCCTAAGGATTTGGCTTTTTGCAAAAACTCGATATGGCCTCCATGAATGATATCAAAACAGCCATTGGTAAAAACAACCTTTTTTTCGGTACTTTTTGCTAAACCAATGATCTTTTTCAATTCATCAACTTCCAAAATCGTGTGAGAAGTTCGAAGCATCTCCTCATAAAGAAATTCATTGATTTCGTCTAGAGTAACTACAGCAGTTCCTACTTTTCCTACGACGATACTAGCTGCCATATTGGAAAGCCATGCGGCCTCTTTAAAATTGAAACCTACAAATACCGCTAAGCTAAAAACACTAATTACCGTATCTCCCGCGCCTGTAACATCAAAAACTTCTTTTGCCTCTGTTTGAATGGAGACGGGTTTTACCTTATTTTGAAAAAGAGTCATACCATCTTTTCCCTGAGTGATGAGGATAGCTTCCGAGCGAGTGAGATTTAAAAGGTATTCCGCTGCACGATCAAGGTTTTCCTTGTTGGTTATTTTTATGGGAACAGATCGAATAACTTCTTTCAAATTTGGTGTGATAACAGTTGCATTTTTATAAAGTGAAAAGTCCGAACTTTTGGGGTCAACAATTACAGGTTTTTTAGCTTTTTTGGCCTTTTGCATGATTGCATGAATCACTTTTTTAGTAAGGATTCCCTTTTGATAATCAGAACAAATAACACCATCCATGCTTGGAAGCATTTGGTTAATATATTGAATAAGTTTTTTTTCTGTCTCTGCTGTAATGGGTCGGTTATCTTCCTTATCGATTCTCATAACCTGTTGGTTATGCGCAATAATTCTCATTTTCGATGTGGTGGGACGATGCACAAACCGAAATATTCCTTCAGTTTGGATAGATCGGTTATGGATGGTTTGTAAAAGTTTGTCGCCTTTCTCATCTTGACCAATAGCACCACAAAGATGGATTTCGCAACCTAATGCCACCAAGTTGTTGGCAACGTTGGCAGCACCCCCCAAAGCCAGAGTTTCTGAACGAGTTTCAAGAATGGGAACAGGGGCTTCAGGAGATATTCGATTGATTCCACCCCATAAATATTCATCCAGTATAAGATCGCCAACCACTAAAATTTTAGGTCGTTGTTTTTGCTCAAAGAAACTCTTGAATCGTTCTCTCATTTACAAGTCTTCTTCTATAATTTCACAGATAATATGACCGATAGTAATATGGACTTCCTGGATTCGAGCCGTATCGTTTGAAGGGATGATAATTGGAAGGTTTACAGCATCCTTTAATTTTCCACCATCGTTACCAAGAAGTCCAATAGTAAAAGCACCTATAGAATTGGCCTTATTGACAGCCCGTATAATATTTTCAGAATTCCCACTGGTGCTGATGCCTATAACCGCATCGTTTTTATTTGCAAGAGCTTCAACCTGCCTTTCGAATATAGTATCGAATCCATAATCATTGCCAAGGGCTGTTAAAGAAGAAGTGTCGACAGTCAAAGCTAGCGCAGGCATGGCTTTTCTTTCTTTTTTGAACCGACCAACCAGTTCAGCAGCAATATGCTGAGCATCTCCTGCGCTGCCACCATTACCCATCAACATTAACTTGCCTCCTACCTCCAGGCGGCCTTGAATTTTCTGGGCGGCATCTAGAATTTCAGAAGAAAGAGTTTCAGCTACTGTTTTTTTTAAATCAGCGCTTATATTGAGTAGATTTTTTACGCGTTCCATATCTAATTTTTGTTCAAATAAATGGTTTTTTGTATTTAATAGCGGCCCTTTATCTGTAAAACTGCAAAAATATTTTCCCGATGATAATCAGGAATAGTTGAGCTGTTCTTTAAAATATTTAAGCGTGGACTCCAATCCTTCATCCAAGCTAACTTTTGGTTCCCAGGCTAGTAAATTTTTTGCAAGAGTTATGTTTGGTTGGCGCGTTTTAGGATCATCCTCCGGCAAAGGAACTTTTACGATTTTACTCTTGCTTCCGGTTGCTTGCAAAATTTTATCGGCCAAATTTTGGATTGTCATTTCATTAGGGTTGCCAATGTTAACTGGCTTGTTTTGCTCGGATATCAGTAATCGACAAATGCCTTCTATAAGATCTGAAACAAAACAAAAGCTACGTGTTTGCAAACCATTACCGTATACCGTCAAGTCTTTGCCCGTCAACGCTTGCTTGAGAAAGTTAGGTATTGCACGACCATCCTTGATGCGCATTCTTGGCCCATAGGTATTGAATATACGAACAATTTTAGTATTGATGCCGTGCGTCCTGTGGTACGCCATGGTAATAGCTTCTGCAAACCTTTTTGCTTCATCATAAACGCCTCGCGGGCCTATTGGATTAACATTTCCCCAATATTCTTCTGGTTGAGGATGAACTAAAGGATCTCCATAAACTTCCGATGTAGAGGCCAGCAGAAACACAGCATTTTTTGCCTTTGCAAGGCCTAATGCGTTATGGGTTCCCAATGCCCCAACTTTTAATGTTTGTATTGGTAACTCCAGATAGTCTATGGGGCTTGCGGGAGATGCGAAATGGAGAATGTAGTCCAGACTTCCATCCAATTTAATAAATTCGGATACATTATGATTGACGAAACGAAAGTTACTACTTTTGATGCCAGAAATATTTTGTTCCGATCCCGTGATCAAATTATCCATACAGATCACTTCGTGGCCTTTATTAAGTAAGTATTCGCATAAATGGGATCCTAAAAAGCCTGCCCCACCTGTAACCAAAGTTCTTGGCATATTGACTCCTTGAATTTTCTAATAATAAAATTTTACCCCAATTTGTCGCCGGAGCTAATTTTATAACCTGAGAGAAAACTTTTTACTGGCATTGCCTTTTTCCCTTCGGGTTTAACCTCAGTAATTTTTAATCGTTTTTCCCCTGTGCCAACTTCAATACCGGAATCGGTGATACGTTCAACAAAGCCAGGGCGATCTGAAGGCTCACCTTTAATGACTTCGCTCTTTAAGATACAAAGTCTTTTTCCGTTAAACAAGGTGTGTGTTCCTGGCCATGGGGTTAGGCCTCGAATTTTATTTAAGATATTATTAGCAGGTATTTTCCAATCGATCAGGCTTTCTTCCTTTTTTAATTTTGGAGCATAACTAGCTAAATCAGAATCCTGAGGTATAGGCAAAAGATTATTCTTTTCTAAAAGAGCAAGGGTCTCAAGAACTAATTTTCCACCCTGCTCGGCTAGTTTGTCATGTAAGGATTTTGCATCGTCATCTTTTTCTATTGAGGTTTCTCTAATGAGTAATATGTCTCCTGTATCCATTCCTTTGTCCATTATCATCGTAGTAACCCCCGAGTGGGTATCTCCATTAATGATGGCACGGTTAATAGGAGCAGCCCCCCGATATTTTGGTAAGACAGAAGAATGTAAATTGATGCAAAACTGTTTAGGAACTTTGAGTAGGGCTTCGTGGAGTATCTGTCCGAAAGCGACCACGATGATATAATCTGGGCGCTTTTCTAAAAGAGATTGAATAAAATTTTCAGCGTTGACATTTTCAGGTTGTAGCACAGGAATATTATTTTCAATGGCAAAATTTTTAATAGGAGACGAGACCTTTATTTGGCCTCGGCCTTTGGGTCGATCGGGTTGGGTTACTACAGACATAATAGAATGGGAAGAGTTGTAGATTTCTCTTAATGTAGGAAGCGCGAACTCTGGGGTTCCCATAAACACTATGTTCATTCTTCCTGCTCTTTAAGTTTCTTTTTAAATTTTCTCTTTAAAATATCCCGCCTAACTTTTCCCAGGCTGTCCCAAAATAAAATACCGTTTAAATGATCCATTTCGTGCTGTAAGGCTCGGGCGAGAATGCCGCTGGCTTCATAGCGAATATCGTTGCCATTAAGGTCAATAGCTTTTATTTCAATTTGTGTTGCGCGATTCACTTCGGCAACCACATCAGGAATACTTAGGCAACCTTCTTTGCCAGATTCGCTACCCTCCATAGCGGTGATTTCTGGGTTAATGAGAGTGATCAAATTATCGGTATCTGTTTCGACTCCCATATTAACTACAAAAACTCTCCTAGGAACTCCAATCTGGTTTGCTGCCAAACCAATTCCAGGAGCAGCCAAGGTGGTATCAATCATATCGTTAGAAAGGGTGATTAACTCTCCATCAATATTTTTAACGATTTCACATTGTTTTCTTAAAACCGGATCGAAGCAATTTTTGATAGGTCTTAGTGCCATTTTTATATTTGTTTATTTAAAGATGTATTTTGATAGATTCTATCAAGCTAGGTGGTATATTCTGCATTTATTTTTACATAATTGTAGGATAGATCGCAGGTTAAAACTTCTTCCCATTCTTTGCCACATTTTAAATCAATGATGATGTTAATTTCATATTTTTGCATTGCTTTTTCTAGTATTTTTTGAGGAAGATTAGTCGGGTTTCCATTTTTTAAAAGCAAATTTTTGTTTAATAAAATATCTACTTTATCAGGATTAAAGGGTGCACCGGCATTTCCTACCGCACAAAAAATACGTCCCCAGTTTGGATCTTCTCCAAATAATGCTGTTTTAACAAGAGATGAGGTAGCAACAGAGTTGGCAATGAGGTATGCCTGTTTACGTGTTTTTCCTCCCTGAACCCGTACCGTAACGAACTTAGTTGCTCCTTCACCATCGAGAACAATTTTGGAGGCTAGGTTTTTGCTCAGTTTCATCAAAGCTTTTAAAAATTCTCGATAGGCAGGAGTATTTGGTTTTATGGCTGGGTTTTTTGCTTTTCCATTGGCAAGGATTGCAACGCAGTCGTTGGTGCTATTATCCCCATCTACTGTGATTCGGTTAAAGGAGCGGTCCATTGCTTCTTTCAAGGCTATTTTCAGGGTTTTTGCGTCAATGACGGCATCGGTGAATAAAAACCCAAGCATGGTTGCCATATTAGGATGGATCATTCCCGAACCTTTGGTAATTCCTCCAATGGCAATGTTTTTTCTTTTAAAGGAATATCTAATGCAGTCTGATTTGGGCATCAGATCGGTGGTCATGATGGCCTCGGATGCATCGGCCCAATTTTTAGCTGTGTTTCCTAATTTTGCAATGAGGTTTGGAGTGACCTTTATAATTTTTTCTGAAGGTAGAGGTATACCAATAATCCCGGTGGAAGCAATGAAAACTTCTTTTTGTAGAATGCCAAGTTCGTCCGCCACTTTTTTGGTGATCGTATCGCAATCTTTTAACCCTTTTGGGCCGGTCACGGTATTTGCATTGCCACTATTAACGATAACAGCGCGGCAGCTACCTGACTTTGCGAGTGCTTGACGACTCCAGACGACAGCCGGAGAGACAACTCGGTTTTTGGTGAACACAGCTGCAGCCGTCGCGGGAACCTCGGATACTATGAGTGCGAGATCTTTGATGTTTTTGTCCTTTATACCACAATGTAGCCCTGTTGCTTTAAAGCCCGGTACTGAAGGATTTCGGTTTTTTAATATCTTCATAATTTTTTATGGGGTAATTCCGGGTGATTGAAGACCCAATTTTTCTTCAAACCCTTGCATAATATTCATATTTTGAATGGCTTGACCAGAAGCACCTTTTACAAGGTTATCTAGAGCACTTGTAATGATCAGCCTGCCCACCCGCGTATCAACTTTTATTCCAATATCGCAGAAATTGGAATGGGAAACGTGATGAGTACTGGCAAACTTACCTTTGCTTAGAATTCGAATAAAGTATTCTTTGCTATAAAACTTTTGATAATGCTCTATAAGATCGTCCTCATGTAACTTCTTTTTTAAATTAATATAAACTGTGCTCAACATTCCTCGACTCATTGGAATTAAGTGAGGAGAAAAACTTATTTTAATAGGTTTTTCAGCTAGACCTGAAAGTTCCTGTTCCATTTCGGGGGTATGGCGATGACCCGCCAAACCATAAGGGGTCACACCTTCGTTTGCTTCAGAAAAGTGAGTTGTTGTAGATAGTTTTCGCCCTGCGCCTGAAACACCCGATTTACTGTCAGAAATAATGCTATTTAAATCTACCCAATCGGTTTTCATTAATGGTGCGAGAGCAAGAATAACACTGGTAGGGTAGCAGCCTGGGTTAGCGACAACCTGCGTACTTTTAATTTTTTCGCGGTGCAATTCAGGAAGACCATATACAGTCTGAGATAATAACTCAGGATGTGTGTGTGTCAGCGCGTACCATTTAGGGTAAGCATTAGGATCTTGTAATCGATAGTCCGCACTAAGATCTACTACCTTGCAATTTGACTTTATTATTTGCGGCAATTTGTCCATGCCGGTAGTGTGGGGCAAAGCAAGGAAGACAACATCACAGGTTTTGAAAATTCCACAATCGAAAGGTTGCAGCTCAATATCGATGATTCCATTTAATGACGGAAAAACATCGGAAATAGATTTCCCTTTATATGTTTCGGAAGTCAAAACGGATAATTCGGTTTCAGAGTGATTTGCCAGAAGGCGTATCAATTCGATTCCGGTATATCCGCTGGCTCCAGCAATGCCAACTTTTATCATAATAAAAGACTCCTATAAAGATAGGATTTTAGTTCAATAATAATTTTTTTTTAGAAAAAGAGGTGTTTTTTCCTGCAAGGTTTTGCAGCTTACCAAAGCTCAAACACGTAATCGCATATGATACGCAGAAAAATTGCCAGTATTTTTTATCTCTTGGAGAACTGGTATTTTTTACGTGCGCCAGGCTGCCCGTATTTTTTTCTTTCTACAGATCTGGAATCTCGGGTGAGGAATCCTGCTTTCTTGAGAGGTGCGCGTAGACTTGAGTTGGTCAAAATAAGAGCTCGGGAGATACCCAGACGAAGAGCACCAGACTGGCCTGAAAGCCCGCCTCCTTTAACTGTAGCTTGAATATCAACTGATTTAAGAGTATCAGTTGCGATCAAAGGATGTTTGATAATGCACTCCAAGCTCTCGCGGCAAAAATATTCTTTAAGGGATTTATTATTAACAGTGATATTTCCCTTGCCCGCTTGAACCCATACTTTGGCTATGGATTCTTTTCGCTTTCCAGTTGCATAAAATCGTTCGATCATAATTGTTATTACTCTCCGTCTTTCCTTTAAGGCGTTTAAATAGCTACGTTTTCGGGATTCTGGCTTCCGTGTGGATGCTCTGCTGTATCGTATATTCTATAATTATTGTTCAAGGTGCGACCCAATCTATTTTTGGGTAACATTCCACGAATGGCTTTTTTAAGCAGATCCGAAGGCTTTTTTTCCAACATTTCTTTAGCGGTGATGGATTTGATTCCCCCAGACCACCCAGTATGGTGGTAATAGATTTTGTCGTCCCATTTTTTCCCGGTTAGTTTTACCTTAGCGGCATTAATAATGATTACATTATCCCCGGTGTCTGTATGTGGGGTAAAAGTTGGTTTAGTTTTTCCACGAATTATTAATGCGGCTTGGCTGGCGATTCTTCCCAGAACTTTATCTGTTGCGTCAATGATCACCCACTTTTTCTCGACTTCGCCAGGTTTTGCAAAATACGTTGTTTTCATTATATCCGGTTCTTTTGATATTAAATTTCAAATGTTTTGAACGTTGCATGGTAAAAGAGATTTACAACATTGTCAATGGGTTTTGTTTGGTTCCGCTATATGGTGAGTTTTGCTTTATAGAATAAAATGGGTTAATTTAGTCCTCTCTTTGGAAATTTTGAGAATATTAGCTAACTGCATGGAAAATATGGATAAATTTAAGGAAATGGAAGAAACCTCTGCATCATCAGATGATTCGACTATGACTGAGGATTTGTTACGTCGTTCTATCGAAAGGTCACAAGATTATCTGCTATCTCGTCAGCATGAAAATGGCTATTGGGTAGATGAACTAGAGGCTAATGTGACCATTTCTGCCGAATTGATCTTCTTCATGCATTTCACAGATCGATTGGACATCGAACGGCAACAAAAGATAATCAATTATCTGTTTTATATGCAGCGAGAAGATGGAAGTTGGCCGCTTTTTCAGGGTGGCTTGTGCGACATCAACTCTACGGTTGAGTCTTATATGGCTTTAAAAATTGCGGGGGTGCCGGCCGACCGGGAAGAAATGGTACGTGCTAGAAACGCAATCCGAAAAAACGGTGGTATAAAGAAGACTCGTGTTTTCACAAAAATATTTCTCGCTATGTTCGGCCAGATATCTTGGGATGTTTGTCCTGCCATCCCTATGGAGATCATTTTATTACCCGATAGTTTCTATTTTAATATTTACGAAATTTCCAGTTGGTCGAGGGGAACCTTGGTGCCACTGTCTCTTGTACGCTCTATTGAGCCAGTGCACCTCTTGCCTGCAGGTCGGGATGTTCAGGAGTTGTTTACAGAAAACGACCGTGACCTCAATTTTATACCCAGCGGCTTGCCGTTCACGAGTTGGAAAAACACTTTTATCTATCTTGATCGAATGCTAAAACTCGCTGGCAAATTTCCCTGGAAACCTTTCCGAAAAATGGCAATGCGTGAGGTAGAAAAATGGACGATAAAGCATCAGGAAGAGGAAGGAGACTGGGCAGGAATCCAGCCTGCAATGCTGAATTCTCTTTTGGCTTTGCATTTTTTAGGGTATTCGAAAGAACACCCTGCGTGCGTCAAAGGAATGGAAGCGGTTGATCGATTTCTTTTGGAAAAAGAAGACAGGCTTTGGATGCAGGCCTGCGTTTCACCTTTATGGGATACCGCAATTTGTTTGAACGCTCTAATGGATTCAGGAGTGCCTACGGATCACCCTGCTTTGATAAAAGCCGGTGAATGGATTCTTTCTAAACAAGTGGTCAAACGCGGCGATTGGCAAATTAAGAACACGGATGCAGAACCCGGTGGATGGGCGTTTGAGTTTTATAATGAATTATATCCCGACACAGACGATACCGCAGAAATTTTAATGGCCTTAAATCGGTTAGAACTTCCCAATGTCCGAGACAAACTTGGTGAATGTCAAAGAGCAATGAATTGGTTGCTTAGCATGCAAAGTAAAAATGGAGGATGGGGAGCTTTTGATATCGATAATGATAAAGAGGTTTTGAATGAAGTTCCTTTTGCCGACCATAAGGCTTTGCTTGATCCTCCAACCGTTGATGTATCCAGTCGAATTTTATGGATGTTGTCTACATGGGGATTTAAAAGGGAACACCCTCAAGTTGCTCGTGCCTTAAAATTTGTAAAGGATAACCAAGAGCTGGATGGATGCTGGTTTGGCCGTTGGGGAGTGAATTATATTTATGGAACATTTTTAGCTTTGAATGGATTATTGGCAATGGGGGAAGACAGGAACCAACCTTTTAACCGAAAAGCCATTCAATGGTTAGAAGTGCATCAAAATGAAGATGGTGGATGGGGCGAAACCTGCCAGAGTTATGAAGAGCCCAGTTTACGTGGACGTGGCAATAGTACAGCTTCACAAACAGCCTGGGCGTTACTGGGATTGATCGCAGGTGGTGAAGCTAAGGGTGATGCAGCTAAACGCGGTGTTGAATTTTTATTGCGCAATCAAAATGAATTGGGAACCTGGTGGGAAGATGAATTTACAGGAACGGGATTTCCTATCCATTTTTTCATCAAATACCATATGTACCAGCACTTTTTTCCTTTGATGGCCCTTGGTCGATACCGACAGGCGGTTGAAAAGGGTTGAATCTGAAAATAAAATAATTTTTAGATTTTAATGGCATAGCAATTTTTGATATTATTAGTTTTATACATGCTTAACGATAAAACCGATTATTAATCAAAAAACCTATCCAATTTTTATCGTATCTAGTTATTTTATAGGTAGACTTGGCTAGGTTTCTTTAATTGCATTTTTATGCAGGGACCATAAAAAATGTCTAAAATGAAGCGTTTACAAATTATTTTTTGCTTAATCGTTGGAGGGGTTTTGGTAATGAGTTGTAGTCCAGAGGCCGCTCAGGACGAACCTATGCAAATGCCGTTTAAAGAAAACACCTGGGTACGAAAAGAGGAAATAAAAAAAACAAAGTCAACTATGTTTTCAGCAGGTGAGAAACTTGCTTTGCCTATTGATGACAGGTTGGTAAAAAAACTCAATACGATTTCGACTTCAAGCTCTTCAATTAATAGTGAAGAGGAATGCTTATCCCAGGCTAATGCTCTGGACAAAAGACGGATGGTAGTTCAAAAACGTGGCGGGGCGTGGCACGTTTTTGAAAGGGTTGCTGAGGCTAAAAATTATTCTGATTATGGAATGCAAATAGACAGTCAACTTAATCGCCTGGTTTTTTCTCTAAAACACATTTGTCGAGGGGCTAAAGGAATGCCTTTGGATGCGTGGGGGGCAAACAAAGTAGAGGAACTAGAAAGGTATGGAAAAGAAAAGATGAGGAAGGTTTATATTGATCTGGGCAACCCTCCTGCGGATGTGGACATATGGGTAGCTTATGCTGAAAGGGCACTCGAGAGCAGAAAACGCAATATCCCCTACTCAGAGATTGGCGAGTCCATATCACGTACAGAAAACCTGGTCAATCTTTATGAAGAACTTTCACTTAGAAAGGTGGATGAGGCTTCTCTGAGTTCTCTTTATTCAGATGCTTCTACCTTGTTGTATGTCATTAAAAATAGTTTAAAATCGGATCCACGAGTGG
>CAJWOD010000009.1 GCA_913044145.1 uncultured Nitrospina sp.
AAATGGGTTACGCAGGAGAAATGGCATATATGGCTCGGGGAGAAGAAAAACGACGTGATCCAAACCTTGTTTTAGAGAACATCAAAAGCATTATTTGCCTGAGGACAAACTATTTAACAAAAGATAAAGGAATGGAATTCTTGAACTTTCCTGAAAAGGGAGACGTTTCTTTATATGCTTTGAATAAGGACTATCACGATATCATCACTCCTCGTTTAAAAGCGCTGGAAAAAATTATTCAGAAAGAGTTTAAAGGTTGTAAAACTAAAATTTATGTCGATACAGGTCCTATTTTAGAAAAGCCCCTTGCTGAGAGGGCTGGTCTGGGCTGGATCGGGAAGCATACTAATTTACTCAGTGAGGATATTGGCTCATGGTACTTTCTTTCAGAAATTTTAGTCGATGTTGCGTTACCTGAGTCCGAAATAGCAGATAACCATTGTGGCACCTGCCGTAGTTGTATCGATATATGCCCTACCAATGCTATTGTTGCACCTTATGTATTGGATGCAAAAAAATGTATTTCTTATCTTACTATTGAGCTAAAGGGGGTTATTCCTGTCGAGTTTAGGAAAGCTATTGGCAACAGAATATATGGGTGTGACGATTGCCAGATTGTTTGTCCTTGGAATTCTTATGCTATTAAGACTGATGAACCTGGGTTTAAAGCTATGAACAGTAATTTTTTGCTGATCGACCTGATCCAGTTGAGCGATGAGGATTTTAGAAAAAGATTTAAGGGGAGCCCGATTAAAAGAATTAAACGTCGTGGATTATTAAGAAATGTTGCCATTGCCTTGGGAAATTCCAAAAACCCGAAGGCGGTTCCATTTTTAATACGAGCTTTAAAGGATAAGGAGCCTCTCATTCGAGCACATGCTGTTTGGGCATTGGGAGAGCTCCTGTTTTCGGAAAGCGTGCCTCTTTTAAATGAGAAACTTGCCGAAGAAGAGGATTCTACGGTTTTAAGGGAAATTAAAGGGGTTCGGGAGCGATTTCTAGGGGTTTCAGGAGGATGTTAATTTTACCTATCTAACAAAACAACCGTTGAACATGCCGGGGTCCCGTCCTATAATCAATAGTTTTTAACCTCTTTCTTATTTAGAGATTTATGAGCGATTCAAACGAATTTCGGTTTTTAAAAGCTTGCCGGGGAGAGCCGGTAGATAAAACACCGGTTTGGTTTATGCGTCAAGCTGGCCGATATATGAAGGTTTATCGTGACCTGAAAGAAAAGTATACCTTTCTAGAAATGTGTAAAACACCTGAATTAGCCTGCGAAGTTACCATGCAACCACTCGGTGTTCTGGATATTGATGCGGCAATAATATTTGCTGATATCCTTCTTCCTCTTGAACCTATGGGCACAGGCCTTGAATTTACTGCTGGAGACGGACCTGTTATACCTCGACCGGTTAGAGATAAACAAGCGGTTGAAAACCTTTTACCAGTTAATGCAGAGGAACAGCTCGGCTTTGTAGGTGATGCGATAAAGCTTGTGCGTAAAGAGATCGATGGAAAGATTCCTCTCATCGGGTTTGCAGGCGCACCTTTCACTTTATGCAGTTATATGATCGAAGGTGGCAAGTCACGTGATTTTACAACTACTAAATTAATGATGTACGAGTCCACTGATGTCTGGAACCTATTAATGAATAAGGTTTGTACAATGCTTGTGGACTATCTAAAAATGCAGGTGAATGCCGGGGCACAAGCTCTTCAAATTTTCGACAGTTGGGTAGGATGCCTCAGTCCTCACGACTATCAGCAATATATTTTGCCGCATTTAAAAAGGGTTTTTGATGGCCTAAAAGATTTAAGAGTACCGATAATTAATTTTAGTACTGGCACCTCAACTATGCTTGACTTGGTTCAACAAGCCGGAGGCGATGTTGTCAGCTTTGACTGGCGCATTGAAATCGATGAGGCACGTAAAATTTTGGGTGCCAATCAACCCGTACAAGGTAACCTCGATCCCGTTACTCTGTTTGCTCCTCTCCCGGTAATCCGAGAAAGGGTTCATGATATTCTTCGTCGTGCCGGACCTAATGGATATATTTTTAATTTAGGTCATGGCATCTTACAGCATACCCCGGTGGATCATGTCAAAGCCGTAACTGAGATGGTCCATGAATTTAAGTATGAATGATTCTGCATCTCGTATCGGTATCTTCCTTATGGCCCACGGGGCGCCGGAATCTACCGATGATATCCCTGAATATTTAAAGACAATCCGTGGGGGCAAGGAATCTTCGCCTGAAACCATAGAGATCATCCGTGACCGGTATGAACAGATTGGCGGGAAGTCCCCTTTAAGAGAGATAACCACAGAACTTGCGGATCAGTTAGAAAAATTTCTTAATCAGCAAGGATCTCAATTCAAAGTTTATGTGGGGATGCGAAACTGGAGTCCTTACATTAGTGACGAAGTTAAGCGGATGACGGAAGATGGCATTGAAAAAGTAATTGCTCTTTGTCTTGCACCTCAATTTAGCACATGGAGCACCAAGCTTTACTTCGATGCTTTTAAAAAGGCCCTAAAAAATTGCGGGGGTGAAAAAATGGATGTTCATTTTATTGGCAGTTGGGCCAACCATCCACTATTAATAGATGTTTTTGCTGAGAAGTATCAAGAAGCGCTGAAAAAATTGGATTCAGAAAATTCAGAATCTATTTACACCATATTCACAGCTCATAGTATTCCCTCTGAATCCATTGAGCTAGGAGATCCTTACGATCAGGAGTTTAATAAAACGGTACAGTTATTGGTGGATCGCGTAAAACCTAGTCACTGGTACCAGGCATACCAAAGTCAGGGTATGATACCTGTACCCTGGTTGGGACCAACCGTCGAATCGGTATTAGACAAAATTTCCCGACTGGGTTCTAAAACGGTATTGATCGTGCCGGTAGGATTCGTTTGCGATCATGTTGAAATTCTTTTTGATATTGATATAGAGTTTAAAAAATATGCGGAAGATAGGAAACTTAAACTTTACAGAACAGAATCTTTAAATGTTTCCCCCACGTATATTGAGGCGCTGGCTTCAATTGCCTGGGAAGCAATGGTTTAATAATAATTAAACTAAGCTTCCACAATTTTCCTCCCTGGTAAATTATGAATTTGGAATCATTAAATCCTCAACAGCGTGAAGCTGTGTGCCATGGTAAAGGCCCTTCAATGGTAGTGGCAGGAGCGGGATCGGGTAAAACGCGCGTTATCACTTGCCGAATTTCTCATTTGATCCGTGAGATTGGAGTAGACCCTGAAAGCATTTTAGCCATCACTTTTACTAATAAGGCGGCGGGTGAAATGAAAGAACGGATTCGTAATATTCTGAACCAAAGGGAAGGTTCTCCATGGGTCAGCACATTCCATTCCTTTTGCTTAAGAATCTTGAGAAAACATATTACAGAGCTGGGGTTTTCCAGTGACTTCGCGGTTTATGACGCTCAAGATCAGTTATTACTCGTGAAACAGTGCATGAAGGAGATGCAAATCAGCACTGATGCATTTCCAGCAAAATCTCTTTTAAATCATATCAGTGGATTTAAGAATGATTTTGTTCTTGCAGATCAACTGGACTTAGACAGTATGTCATACGGAAACCAGATGAAAGCGGCTGAACTCTATCCGATTTATCAGTCGGCTCTGAAGTCAAACAATGCATTGGATTTCGATGATTTATTGGTTTGCACCGCAAAATTATTTCAGCAAGTTTCTTCATTGCGGGAGCATTACGATAAAAAATTTCAATATATTTTAGTCGACGAATTTCAGGATACGAATGCAGTTCAGTATGAATTGGTACGTCTTCTCTCAAGGGACGTCAATAATGTTTGTGTGGTTGGAGATGATGATCAAAGTATTTACAGATGGAGAGGTGCAAATATTGAAAATATTCTTAAATTTGAAAAAGATTATCCGGGTACGACGGTCATTAAGCTTGAAGAAAACTACAGGTCGACCCAAAATATTTTGAGTGCAGCGGGAAATGTGGTTCGAGAAAATCTGAACCGAAACGAAAAGACATTATGGACTCAGAACGAAAAGGGTGATCCTGTTGTCTGCCACAAGGCAGAAGATGAAACAAGTGAAGCAGCGTTTGTTTGTGATCGTATTCAAAACTTATGTCAGGAAGAAGGGTACTCTTTTAATGAAATTGCAATTTTATATAGAACTAATGCTCAATCCCGTGTGATAGAAGATATTTTAAGAAGAGCAGAAATACCGTACCAAGTTATTGGAGGACTACGGTTTTATGAGAGAAAAGAGATAAAAGATGTACTTGCATATTTGCAGGTGCTTATAAACCCGGAAGATTCGGTTTCATTGAAGCGTATTGTTAATGTTCCTGCGAGAGGAATAGGAAAAACTTCTTTGGAAAAAGTGGAAAAATTTTGTATGGGCAAGGACCTTACTTTATTTGAAGGTCTTCGCCAAGCAAGTCACGGAGGATTGGTTGGAACAGCCGCCACAAAAAAAATCGAAAATTTTATCAGTATCATGGATCATTTGGATTCCATTTATAGACAATCCAATCCTTTAGAATTGTTGGCAGAGGTTATTGATCGATCGGGATACGCAACTATGCTAAAGAATGAAGATACGCGAGAAAGTAAAGGAAGAATGGAAAACCTGAACGAACTATATTCTGCAGTAGAGCATTTGGTAGAAAATGAGAATGGTTCTTTGCGGGAGTTCCTAGATTCTACTGCTCTGGTTGCAGATCTTGATAATCTCGATGACACGCGAGGTATCCTTCCACTTATGACTTTGCATACCTGTAAAGGTTTGGAGTTTTCGGCTGTGTTTGTGGTTGGAATGGAGAACGGGCTATTGCCTCACGCTAGTGCTATGTCTGATTCTGCTGAATATGAAGAAGAACGAAGACTATGTTATGTAGGGTTTACACGCGCAAAAAAAAGATTGTTTGTTTCTCACGCAAGACGCAGAAGGATATACGGTAACACCTTCAATTATCCCCCCTCGGAATTTTTACATTCAATTCCAGAAGAGGTAATGGTTCGAGAGTCAGGTTTTCAAGAATATCAGACGGAAACATCTATTCAATATTCAGGAAGCTCAAACTCATCTTTTGCTGTAGAAAAAGAATCTTCAGTGAGTTTTTCTATTGGAACGAAAGTTTTGCATCCCAAATTTGGAGCGGGAATTGTAATCAACCGATCTGGAGAGGAAGAAGATCTGAAGTTGGAGGTGTTTTTCAAAGGCCCGCATGGGAAAAAGAAGCTTGCGGCGAATATCGCAAATCTTATTATTTTATAGCGCCATTTTGCTAAAATAGTTATTTCAAACAGGAGGGTAAAATGGTCAGAATTTCCCGATCAAGTTTTTCCGCCATCATAATTCTTGGGTGTTTTTTCCTTTTAACCGGTGTTACTTCCGCAGGCGATGCCGTTTCTTTTTCTGGAGTTGTGAAAAAAGTATCTCCAGGTAAAAATAAGGTGGGGATTAAAGACCCGGATGCTAAAAAACGTTTTACCGTTATCGTGAATGACAAAACCCAACCGGATGGAGTAAAAATACTGGGGAACCTGAAAAAGAAAGATAAGGTTGAAGGAAAATATACTGTCACTGACAAGGGTTTGTATATTGCTCTAGAATTGGTCAAAAAATAGACCTAACCGTTTACAGAGATTTCTTGTGAGTTTAGTATGTTTTTTAATTTCGCTTTGCCGCCGGGTGGCAACCTGAGACTTAGGCAAATACGGTCTTCTTTGTAATCTTCCTTAACGATCAAAGCAAACTTTCTGATTTGAGAGATTATACCCGCCTGGGAATGCTCCAGTTCCATAAGATATGGCGACAATCTTTTCTCATATTGAATGATTATTTTTTGTCTCAGCACATCTATCCCTTCATTTTTTTTGCAGGAAATACTAACTGCAGATGGAAATTTTTCATGAGCATTCTCTAAAATTTCGATATCCTCTATCGAATCAATTTTGTTAAATACAAGAATAACTTCTATTTCATCCATTCCCATTTGAATCAAAAGGTCATCGGTGGTTTGCAGTTGATCTTTGTATTCAGGGTGACTGATATCTACGACATGAATCAGTAAGTCTGCATCGCGAACTTCATCTAAAGTACTTTTAAATGAAGCGACTAAATCATGCGGCAATTTGTTGATCAGGCCTACGGTGTCTGAGAGCAAAACGGGATAGGGAAAATTCTTTTTAATTTTTCTAACGGTAGGATCAAGAGTTGCGAATAATTTGTTTTCGACCAATGTATTTGCACCTGTGAGTTTATTCATTAAGCTTGACTTGCCCACATTGGTGTAACCCACTAGGGCAACTTTGAAAGTTCCCTGCCGACTTTTTCTTTGAGTCTTTTTTTCACGGTCAATTTGATTGAGCTTTTTCTCGAGTTTGTGGATTTCATTGCGGATCATTCTTTGATCCAGTTGGATCTGGGTTTCACCAACATCCTTCATGCCGATTCCGCCTCTTTGCCGAGAAAGGTGCCCCCACATTTTAGTAAGTCTTGGAAGGGCGTACTTTAACCGAGCAAGTTCGACCTGCGTCTTGGCCTCCCGTGTGCGGGCATGGTGGCTAAAAATTTCAAGAATCAACCAGGGGCGGTCTATCACCCTGCATTTTAATATTTTTTCTAATTCACGATTTTGCCGAGGAGATAACTCCTCGTCAAAGATTACGACTTCGGGCGAATGATGGATAACTGCATGTTTTAACTCTTCTACTTTCCCGCGTCCTATAAATGTTTTAGGGTTTATTTCATTCAATCGCTGCGTCAATTCTGCGACTGGATCATATTCGGCGGTTACGGCAAGGCCTTTTAGCTCGTCTAATAAAATTTCTGATGAAGAAGGGTTTCCAGGTAATTTAATCCCTACCAGTATTGTCTTAGGTGAATTCAATATATTCGCAAAATTTGGAATTTAGAGATTTATTATTTATATTACTAAATTATAACAACTAATCGGAAGGTTTAAGCTGAATTAAATATAAAAAGCCCGAATCCTTCATTGATAAGTAACAAAAGGGCTTAAAATTATAATAAATTAGAATTTTTTGACGATAGGCAGGGTATTATAGTTAACATTTTAACAATCTTTGGAAATTTACATTTATGAAAATTAAACTGGTGAGCACAATTGGTGTCCATTGCTCCTCTATCGATGATGGGCAGGAATTTTTCAACCAGATTTATCCTGAACTTAAAGAAGGAAGGTCGGTTGAAGTTGATTTTACTGGAGTAGAATCAATTTTAACTCCATTTTTACGAAACTCCATAGGCAGACTTTTAGATTATCTTGGCAAGGAAACGGTTATGGAAAGGTTAATCTTATGCAATATTGCACAGGAGCAATTGAAGCAGGTCAATAAGTATATTGATCAAACTGATCAGGAACAAACCCAAAACGAATCAAGAGAATCCCTTATGGAGTTATTCGAAGAGGATGAGTTGGGTGATGATTCGGGTATGTAATAAAATGGCCTTTTTTGAAAATAAGGAAATAAAAAATAGAAAAGCAGAATTAAGTTTGCGGCCTGATGATCCTGCAGCACATTTTAATCTTGGTACAGCTTATGATAAAGCAGGAAAAATCCGTGATGCGGTGAAAGAGTTTGAAGAAACTATAAAAATCCATCCCAATTCAGCAGAGGCACACTTTAATCTCGGTGTTCTTTATGGCACCTTGAATCAGGGCGACAAAGCTATCTTACATATTCTTAAAGCGGGTAATCTTTTTGGAGAAAAGAATGACCCGGTAAATAAAATGGAATCCCGAAGACTGCTAAAAGAATTCTATAAAAAATTTGGTTTCAAACCCGAAGATATGACAGATAGCTAATTTGATTCCTCCTTTTTAGAAAACTCATTTGTAGCCCAATTGGCGAATAGCTTCATAAACAGCAATACCAACGGCATTGGCAATGTTGATTGAGCGAACCCGATCGTCGTATTGTGGTATTCGGTAAGTGCTATCTCGGTGCGATTCGAGCAGACTTTTAGGTAGGCCTCGGGTTTCGCTTCCAAAAAACATATAGGAATTTTTCTTAAAGGTATGTTCGAAGAATTCAGATTTTCCTTTAGTCGAAAAAAATATTTTTGGTGCATCGGGTGGAATTTTTTGAAAAAAATTATCCAGATTAGGATAAATTTTTACCTGTATGAATTTCCAATAATCTAGGCCTGCTCGTTTTAATTTCGAATCACTTATCTCGAAACCCATAGGCTCGATAAGATGTAGGGTTGTTTCTGTAGCTAAACAGAGCCTGCCAATAGTTCCCGTGTTCATTGGAATTTCTGGTTCGACCAAAACTATATTTAAATCGTGAGGCATAAAAACAAGTTCATAATTTAAGAGGAAAACAAGCTTGGATCAACATGAACAATTTTTCAATTGTCCTTATTGCGCACAGAGAATTTCTATGTTGGTGGATTTGTCTGTGTCCACCCAGAACTATATTGAAGATTGTGAAATATGTTGTAGGCCCATAGAGATTAACTATGCAGTTAGTAAAAATGAAGTGAGCCGATTTGAAGCAAGCTGCTCCTGAATATTATTTCAATTTTTATTTATTTCCGTTTTCTGCTTTTATTTTAAAATTATTGCATGGAATTTTTAAGACTTTTTTCGAGTCTTGACGCATCCAGATCCTGCCCTATAAAGACCATTTTGTTTTCGGGCGTATCGTTGCCCCAAGATCTATCAAAGCGTCCTTCAAACATCATATAAACAGATTGAAATATATAACGATTGGTGGAATTTTTAACATTAAGAATTCCTTTTCCTCGAAAAATGTTCATCCCTTCGGTTAAAAAAAGCATTTGCAGCCAGTGGTTCAATCTGTTTGGATCTATAAATCCCGGGAAGTTTAAGGATACTGATGAAATTCCTTGATCAGACACATGATGATGAGGTTTGAAGGTTTTTTCATCCAGAACATTTTTTAAATTGAAACCCCCGATATTGAGTATTTGATCTAATTCTATTTTCGCATGAGAGGTGTGAAAAATTGTTGCTGCGGGGTTGATTTGTCGAACCTTTTTTTCAAGGTCTCTCAAGTCATTTTTTGAAACTAAATCTACCTTGTTGAGCAAAATAACATTAGCAAATGCAATTTGTTCCCAAGTAACTTCCTGTTCATTGAGATTATTCCAAATATGTTTTGAGTCTATGAGGGTTATAATGCCATCCAATACCAATGATTTAGAGATATCATCTTCAACGAGAAAGGCTTGGGCAAGGGGTCCGGAACTAGCTAAGCCGGTACTTTCAATAATTATTGAATCGAATGCTTGTTGCTTTTCTAATAACCGATTCAAAGTTTCAATCAAATCGCCGCGAATAGAACAGCAAATACAGCCATTGCTCATTTCAAATATATCTTTATCAGCTCCGATAACAAATTCAGAATCAATCCCTATTTCTCCGAATTCGTTTTCAATGACTGCAATTCGTTTGCCGTGATTTTGCTTTAAAATATAATTAAGAAGTGTTGTTTTCCCGGAACCAAGAAACCCAGACAATAATGTTACGGGTAAATCTTTATTTTCATTTTGCATAAAATAGATAATTTAATTAAATTCTCAGAGATCGATATTTATGGCAGAGTTCGCGAGTATTCTTTTGTCAAGAATAGGGTTAGGCTAAATTCACGACTTGGATTCCTTGGCATTAAAAAAATCACCGCCCTTTAATTTTTCATTATCAGTCCCCCAATCGATCGTTTTATCCATTTTTTTTAGTTTGGGGATATGCTTAGAGCAATGGATAAAGGCTTCTTCAACCTCAACCATTATCCATAATTTTGTTTTATGCTGGCCATCTTTTTCTGCTTTGGCTTTGTCAATTGGATTGATAAGTTTTCCTGCCTGAGCTTCCGTTATTATTTCTGCTTTACCGTTTACATGAAGTCCAATAGATGAGCTATGGAAGTCTATAAACATTAATCCTATTTTTGGATTTTCCGATATATTTCCTAAACTTGCCATGACACCGTTGCCTTTAAATTCAGGAAATATCAGTGTTTTATTGTCCAATACTTTTACAAAACTTTTTGGTCCTGCGCGAAAAGAGGCATCGCATTCGCCTTTTGCATCAGCTGTTGAGAGGAATACCATTTCCTGTTCCGAAATGAATTGCTGCATTTCGGGGTTTAAAAAATCTAACATTTGTGTTTGGTAAAACGAATCCGCACTTTTTTTAGTATTATATTTTTTTTGCAGTTTGCGTTCGCCTTTTAACCTTTGATTGGGCATTATTTTCTAATTATAAGGTTGAATTATGGGGTAAGGCTAAATTGAAATATTTTCCGCGTTCACCATATACGAGCCCTTTGTTCTCTAAAAATTGAATTGCTTCCTCTGCAGATTCTTCACCCTCGATATTTTGGTCTTTTAAATGTTCTTTAATTTGATTGATTGTTCTGGGTGTTTCGTTACAGTAAACAAAGGCTGCTGCTGCAGCACCTTCCAATCTAATTTGTGTGGATTGTAAAGATCTGTCATCATAAACCTTTACAAAGTCCATAGATTTGGTAAATATTAGGAAAGGTAATTGTTCAGACTGGTGCCGTCTCTTCCATTCTGCTGCAATGTCATAAAGCTCTTGTTTGAGCTTAGGATCGATTTCAGTAGAAGTTTCAAATTCAAAATCGTAGGCAATTTTCAGGTGGTCGATTCCCGGATCATCATAAACGTAGGGATAAGCTTCACCTGGCGCCGTGATAGTTACGCCATATTCTTCAGGTCTCATGAAATAGGGGCTGAACCTTTCAAGCCATAGATCCCCAACACATTCTGGGGGTGGCAAGTGAAATAAGAGTTTGATCAGGTCGATTTGTTGTCGATAGTCCTCGTTTGTTTCGCCTGGAAAACCAATAAGAATATTCCAGTTCACTTCAATGCCATAATACATGGACCATTTCATGCAAAGGATATTTTGCAATGGCCGGACGCCTTTATCCATTTCTTGGAGCTGATTCTGACTGAAGCTTTCTATTCCCGGTTGAATTACTTTAGCACCGCCATGCGCTAATGTTTTAATTTGCTTTTTTGTCAGATTGCTTTTCACTTCAATAAAAAACTGTAGATCAAATTGTTTTTCTGCCAAGTCGCCAAAAACGCCATCAATATATTTCATCTCTAAAATATTGTCGACCAAGCGAAACCGAAACGAGTCATGCTTTTGGGAAAGCTCTGCAAGGTCGGCATGCACCTGCTCCATAGGTTTAGCTCTGAATTTCATTGTATTGGCGTTCAAACCACAAAAGGTGCAGTGGTGTTTCTCTCCCCACCAGCATCCTCTGGCTGTTTCGTATAGAATCACCGGGTTTTCCAATAGTGAGGATTTTGGATCAACTTCCTTTAACTGATCGAAAAAGTCACTGTAATCCGGTGCAGCGTATTCGGTAAAATTCCCAAACATGGCATCGGGTTCTTCATAGAGAACTTTTCCTTCGCATCGATGAATCACTCCTTTAGGAACAGGACCTCCTTTTTCTAAATAGTTAACCAGGTTAGGTAAAATGTCTTCTGCTTCACCGGGTACAACATAATCGACCCAAGGTGAGACCCTAAAATATTCTAGTCCCATTTCCGATTCAAAATTAGAACCTCCAAAAAGAATTTTCAAATGGGGGAACTTTTCTTTGATCATTTTTGCCAGAGTCAAGCTGGCAATATTTTGGTTGAAGGTGGATGAAAACCCGACCACATCAAAGTTTTCCCACTTGCCTGCATCACGGCACCATTCAAGAAATTCAGGAACCATTTTAGTTTTTACATCCAACAAGTAGTCTAAGGGCCGTTCAATGGACTCGCAAACATCTTCGATATGGGGTGCAAAGTGTTTTGGATAGTCTAAATTTTTTGGGTTTTTTCCGTAGAGAATATGCGAAAAAAGCCATTCTCCTATGAGAAATCTTTTTTCGCAAAGTTGGTTGTAAATGGGTAATCCAAGTTGATGGGCAAAATAGAGGTTTAAATAATGGCTTTTTACTTCACAACCTTTGGTCTTTAATAAAGTAGAAAGCGTACCCAACTGGATAGAAGGATATATATGAAACCCAAAGGGCATATTTACAAGTGCAATTTTTAATGGCATAAGATAATTGTAACAATTTCAAAGCCTGATGCCCAATAAAATCAAGTGCCTGATGATCTATTTTAATAAATTTTATTGCATTCAATGGGATGCGCAAGTAAGGTCTATTAGCTATAGATTTTAATGTAAATTAAATACCAGTTTCCATTTTCCATCCAAATTTAAGTTGGCCCGAATTATTAATACTCCAGAAAATACTTTTAAGACCAAAGCGGGAAAACCAATTGAGCGTCCTAGGCATCTTCAGCCTTTCATCAGGCATTTGTCCTATCCTGTAACAATTCTTTTGATGAGAACCCCTATTACACCAAATCAAATTACGACCTTGGGTATGATTTTTGGTTTGGCAGCAGGTTTGGTTTGTCTTAAAGGAGATTATTTCTCAATGCTAATCGGAGCTTTTTTATTTTTGATTTGCTATGTTTTAGATAATTGTGATGGGGAGATAGCCCGCATCAAGGATATGCGAAGTATTTTCGGGATGAGGTACGACACATTCGTAGATTGGATTGTACATGCAGTATTTTTTATTTGTCTTGGATGGGGGGCTACTTCCATGACGGGACAGAAGTTCTGGGTTTGGGCAGGTGCGTTAGCATTTTTTGGTGGCACCATCAATTATGGTCTTGAGCTTTACAAAAATAGAACCAAACCTCATTCAAGCCAGTTAACAACTGAGGAGACTTCGATCCAAGATGACGATTCAAAAATGGATCGTTTTGTTTTGAATGCGCGTATTATTCGGAGCGATTTTTGCTTTATTGTTTTGGCCCTAAGTCTGGGAGGAAGTTTATGGTTTCTTCTTCCACCAGCTGCTATTGGAGCACAAGCCTATTGGGGGCTCCAATTTACAAGTAGTGCCCGCCGGTGGCATCCTTAACAGAACTGACTTAAGGATAGAATGAAAACTATTAAATTTATATATTTGCTGGTGGGGTGTGGGCTACTGATTTATGTTTTTTCGGAGACCGATCTCGAGTTATTGTGGTCGAATCTGATTAAAACAGGTTGGGGGATATTTTTTGTATTAGTGAATTATGGACTTGCTTTTTGGGTGGATACGATAGCCTGGCAGTTTACTTTGCCAAGCACAAAATTAAGTTGGATGTACCATCTCTGGAAAGTACGAATGGTGGGAGCTGCCGTTGGAAAGGTGCTACCTTTTAGCGCTTTTGGCGGGGCCCCAATTAAAGGTTTTCTTTTGAAAAAACATTATGGGATTAGTTATAAAGAAGGGGCAGCTTCGATCATCCTGATTGAAACGACGCATTTGATTTCGATGATTTTTTTTATGACATCAGGTGTTTTTCTTATTTCTCTATTTCCAAATTTCCCCCAAAATTATTTAACTTTTTCAAAAATAAGCTTGGGTCTACTTTCTTTGGGAATTTTTGGATTTTATATTTTGCAGCGGTATAAATTAACTTCTGTTATAGGTAACTGGTTCAGTCAGAGAGCTCTGGGGCATAGAGTAAAAAAGTTTCTAAGTCATCTTCAGGGGTTCGATGAGCGACTGGTTCAATTTTATACCCTAAAACGGCCTCTTTTCTTTGGGGCACTGGGGTTAAATCTTTTGAACTGGTATCTGGGCGCTTTGGAAATTTATATTATTTTATATTTTCTTGGACACCCCATATCTATGGCAGATTCAATTATGATAGAAACATTTGTAGAGATTGTGCGTGCGGGCACATTCTTTATCCCCGGGACAATCGGGACACAGGAAGCAGCTTTTTTAATCGCAACAGGTGTTATTACAGGAGGGCCAGCTTTGGGCGTGGCAGCAGCACTGATGAGACGAGTTCGAGAAATAATATGGTTTATTCTCGGTTTTAGTCTAGGGTGGCAATATTCTGGAAACCCTTCGAACCTACCTCAAGCGGCGCAAAATGAAATGGGGAACGATAAGGACTAATTTGAATAAAACAAAGATTTGAAGAGATTTTTTCTATATGTGACAATACTTGTGCTTTAACCATCCTTATATCCCTCAATAGTTAGCTTAATATGAAATGCTTGATCATTGCAGCTGGGCAAGGCAGTCGATTGCGATCCATCGCCGACGTAAAACCCTTGATCCCTCTTAGAAACATCCCTCTTATCGAAAGAGTGCTTGATTCAGCTATGGAAGCCGGAGTGGATGATTTTTATGTTGTCGTTGGTTACAAGAGTACTAGTATCCGAGCTCATTTAGAGAAAGTTGGTCGGTCTAAAGGGTTACCCATAACAATTATCGAAAACAAAGAATGGGAACGAGCAAATGGCATTTCAGTTTTAAAAGCCCAGCCTTATTTGAAAGAACCTTTTCTGCTGATGATGGCCGATCACATTTTTGACCCTGAGATAGCGCGCCTGTTGATTTGCCAATCCTCTAATAATAAAGGCCTTTTGCTAGCGGTAGACGAAAATTTAGAGAATCATTTTGTGGATCTGGATGATGTGACCCGAGTTTTGGTTCAAGAAAAAAAAATACAAAAAATTGGCAAAGGAATGGAGACTTACAACTGCTTTGATACTGGAATTTTTCTTTGTGACCCGGTGTTATTTTCAGCAATCAAAGATTCTGCAAAAGAAGGAGACGACTCGCTTTCAGGTGGTGTGCGTTATTTAGCTAAGCAGGGTAAGGCCAATGCCATTTCTATAAAAGGACTTTTCTGGTGCGACATAGATGATCCGAAAAGCTTTAAACAAGCCGAAAAATATTTATCAAGCCTTGCAGAGAACTGTGGTTGAAATAAATAGGTTTAGCGTTTCAGACTGTTTTTAATTTACAAAATCTCGAATAAACCAAATATGCTGCGAATATATTTGCTCCTATTGCTGCCACTGCAATAAAAATCTCCAACTGGTCGATTAAAGAAACTAATAAAAGGAAATGAATAAAATCTCTATTTGCGAATTTTTCTGCCAGTTCCGGTTCGCTGATATGGAAAAATTGTTTCTCTGGGGATCTTTTCTTAAGAAGTATTGGGCTGAGTAGTAAAAATGCGAGTAATCCACCCAGTCCAGCTAGGCTTCCAAGGTATAAAAATAAGGTTTCACTTGTTTTGAGGAACACTCCATATCCAATTGCGGTGAAAACCAAAAAATGAATGATATTGTCGCAGTAGAGATCCAGTTTTTTCCCAATATCTGATTCCATAAACTTTAAACGTGCTATTTCACCATCAGCTCCATCTATCCAAGTTGATAAAACCAATAGTGCAGAAGCGATCACGGAGGATTCGTAATAACCACGAGAGAAAAGGAAGGCAGATGCCAGGCCTAAAAAGAAACTGATAAGAGTAATCTGGTTAGGACTAATAGGAGTATTCAAAAACATACGGGTCAAAACACGCGATACAGGCCTGGAGAGAATTCGAGTGATGGTACTGTCATGATGAAGGCCTGAGTTTCTCATTTGTGCTTCGTGGAGAATTTTGAAGTCCTCGGGTTTTTTTATTTCCATATCTTTTGGGCCAGGTATGTAAACAGGAAAACCCTTGTGCATTGATTCATTTGAACCACAAATAATCGAGTCTATGCAATTATTTAATAATAGATCCTCTAGGTTTTCAGGGTTTATAGGAAAAAAATATTGTTCCTCATTTTGTTCTTCTGAACAGATAAGTTGGTATAATTTTTTCGTGTCATGGAGGACGGAGCCATTAAATATATATACGGGGTTAGGGTTGTTTTGAATCCATTTTTTCAATTGCATAATATTTCCTATCCAAATAATATCTTGGGCTAGTCGTCGATCCTGTAAGATTTTTTCGAATGATTTTTGCAAGTCTCCATTCGGATCTTCCATAAAAACAACAAGAGTTTTTATGTCGGCTTTTTGCAACGTCAAGAGATTTCTAAGGATAAAAGGAACCCCGGCGATTTTGGAAGAATACCATTTAATAGGATTTCCATATTTTTCCGGATTTCTAAGCAGAAGGACTCCGTTTAAGTTGTTATCTGCCGCCAAAGAATAGGATTGTTTGTAGCTTTGTGTCATATAAGCTTGAAAGCATTGATTTTTATTGATGAGATACTATTGGACGATTAAACAGGATATTAAGCTTCCGCAATATTTATTAAAAAATCCTTCTTCTAAATATTAATATTTTGTGAGTTGTAATGTATATTGTTATAGCTCGGCTTATTTTTAGCCGGAAATTTCTGAGTCATTTTAGCAAATATTTTTTTTAATAAAAACATCTCTAAGGTTAAGGGCCGTTAAATTATGAATGAAAGTACAGATGTATATGATGGTTTGGCTCGAAAAATTGAACCCCCAAAAGGAAAATTAGGAGTTTTGCTTCCAGGTATGGGAGCAGTAAGCTCCACTCTCATTGCTGGAGTGCAATTGGTCAATGCCGGCTACAGCCAACCGATCGGTTCGGTCACTCAAATGTCCCGAATTCGTTTGGGGAAAAGGGATAATCCACAATATCCATTTGTAAAGGACTTTGTTCCGCTTTCACCTCTAAAAGATCTTGTTTTTGGTGGATGGGATATTTATGACGACAATTGTTACCAGGCAGCTCTGGCCTGTGGGGTGATAGACAAACAAGAATTGGAACCCATTCGCAAACAACTTGAAGAAATTAAACCATGGTCAGCAGTGTTTGACCCCGCTTTTGTAAAAAACCTTTCAGGACCAAATGTGAAAACAGCCGCCAATAAAATGGAATTGGCGGAGATGTTAATGCAGGATATGGATAATTTTAAAAAACAGCATGATTTAGAACGATTAGTTATGTGTTGGTGCGGCTCTACGGAAGTTTATCAGGAGGATATGGATCATGAAGCTTTTAAAACAATAGACGGCTTTGAGAAAGCACTAAAAAATAATCTATCTATAATTCCACCCTCTATGATTTATGCTTATGCAGGAATCAGAATGGGTGTTCCTTTTGCCAATGGCTCTCCCAGCCTCACTGTCGATACTCCGGCGATGGTAGAGCTAGCCTTAAAGCATAATGTAGCAATTGCCGGTAAAGATTTTAAAACCGGTCAAACTTTGATGAAAACCATTATTGCCCCGGGGTTAAAAGCGAGAATGTTGGGCTTAGAAGGGTGGTTTTCCAGCAATATCCTTGGTAATCGCGATGGTGAAGTTTTAGATGACCCTGATTCTTTTCGCTCCAAGGAAGTGAGTAAAGGTTCTGTTCTTGATAGTATTTTTCAAGATGATCTTTATCCAGAACTTTATGGAGATTATTATCATAAAATCCGCATCGAATATTATCCTCCCAGAGGAGATGCCAAAGAAGGCTGGGATAATATCGATATTCAGGGTTGGCTTGGACAAAAAATGCAATTGAAGGTCAATTTTCTTTGTCGCGATTCCATCCTGGCAGCACCTGTGGTATTAGATCTGGTTTTATTCCTGGATATGGCTAGTCGAGCGGGTATGCGTGGAATACAAGAGTGGCTTTCCTTTTACTTTAAGTCTCCACAATGCCGAACAGATTTGAAACCTGTTAATTCGTTATTTGATCAAGATGAGAAACTCAGAAATACTTTGAGAATTTTGATGGGTGAGAA
>CAJWOD010000010.1 GCA_913044145.1 uncultured Nitrospina sp.
TTGCTGAAATAAAACTAAGGGATCACGAAGACAAGACTCGTACTATTTCACCGCTGCACCCTGCAGAAGATGCTATTGAAGTTGATACTACGAAATTTACTATTGAAGAAGTCATAGATCAGGTCATGGAACAAATTAATTTAAAGCAGAAAAGTTAATTTTTATCAAACAACCATATAGAAAGTGAGAACCAGTAGGTCATGAAAATATCCAAAGAACTTTTAGAAAAAATGGACAAGGACGACAAAGCCGAGTTGGGAGATTTGACTCCCAGCGAAGAGGCCTGTTATCAAGAAATGGAGACCTATTTTAATGAAAGCCTCGGCCGATTCAAGGCTTCCCAAATCATCATGGGTAAGGTCATCGCCATTTCTAAAGGCCTTGTTACAGTTGATGTGGGATTTAAATCAGAAGGCTTGATTTCTCTATCCGAGTTTCCTGAAAGTGGAAAAAACCTACAGGTCGAGGACGAGGTGGAAGTCTTTATGGAAAAGGTCGAAGACAATGATGGTAATGTTGTTCTTTCCAAGGAAAAAGCTAATAAAATTAAAATTTGGGATGATTTGGTTAAAACTTATGAGGCAGATGAAATCATTCCGGGTACAGTTATAGCCAAGGCAAAAGGCGGAGTTACAGTTGATATCGGTTTAAAAGCTTTCTTGCCAGGATCGCAAATTGACCTTCGCCCGATTCGCAATCTTGAAAAATTGATTGGCGAAAAATTTGATATGAAAATTATCAAGATGAACAAAAAACGCGGCAACATTGTTCTCTCTCGTAGGATTCTCTTGGAAGAACAACGCAAACAGATTCGCACGGGTACTCTTGAGAAAATGGATGAAGGTAACCTTATTGAAGGGATAATTAAAAATATTACTGAATATGGCGTATTCATCGACTTGGGTGGAATCGACGGGTTGCTCCACATCACTGATATGTCGTGGGGTAGAGTTAACCATCCTTCCGAAATGTTTTCGATCGGCGATAAGGCAACGGTAGTGGTTTTGAAATACGATAAAGACAAAGAACGTGTTTCTTTGGGACTCAAGCAAACCAGCCCTGATCCATGGGTGGATGTGGATTCCAAATTCCCAGTTGATACGAAAATTAAGGGTAAAGTGGTCAGTGTCACTGATTACGGAGTTTTTGTTGAACTTGAAAAAGGCATCGAAGGCCTTGTGCATATTTCAGAAATGAGTTGGAGCCGTCATGTAAAACACCCAAGCAAAATGGTTTCTATCGGTGATGAGGTTGAAGCTCTTGTTCTCACATTGGACAAAGAAAAGAAACGAATTTCTCTAGGTATGAAACAAATCGAGCCCAACCCATGGGATAAAATTGAAGATAAATATCCTATTGGTACTGAAGTCGAGGGTACAGTACGGAACCTTACCGATTTTGGTGCTTTTGTCGAGTTGGAAGATGGTGTAGATGGATTGATTCACATCTCTGATCTGAGTTGGAAAAAAATTAAGCATCCTTCTGAAGTATTAAAGAAGAAAGATAAAATTAGCTCTGCTGTACTTAGTATTGATAAAGAAAACTGCAGAATTTCTTTGGGCATCAAACAATTGTTAACTGACCCATGGGATGAAATTGCGGATAATTACCCAGTTGGAACAGAAGTTTCAGGTAAGATAATTAAGGTGACGGGCTTTGGTGCCTTTGCTGAATTTGGAGATGGACTTGAGGGTTTAATACATGTATCTCAATTATGCTCAAAAGATATAACCACACCTGAAGAAGCTGTTAAAGTGGATGATAATATTAAAGCAAAAGTGATTAAGGTTGATACAAAGGAGAAAAAGATCGCTTTAAGCATCAAAGCGTATGAAGAAAACCTGGATCTTTCGCAAATTGAAAAAGAACAGGTCGATATGGAAGTTTTTAAAGAAGAGTGAAGGTAGAAACCCGATCTTTATAGAGACCAGGTTTTAGTGTGGAAATTTTACCTAAGTTGGAAAGGCCACTTTTGAAATCTTTTATTAAATGGACATTAGGTATATTCGTATTCTTTTTTGCAGCATCCATACTGGGTGGCTTCATGCAAGACCGTTGGAAAACCTCAAACAGCGAAATCGCTCTGGTTCATATCAACGGTATATTGATGGATTCTTCTGAGGTAGTACGACAACTTTCAAAGTATCGGCGGGACTCAAAAATTAAAGCTATAATTCTTAGAATAGATTCTCCAGGCGGGGCGGTTGCTCCCGCACAGGAAATCTACTATGAAATTAATAAAATAAAAGACTCTCAAAAAATTGTTTATGCATCTTTGGGTAGCGTCGCTGCATCTGGTGGCTATTATATTGCTTGTGCGGCGGATTATATTTTAGCAAACCCTGGCACGCTGACAGGAAGTATAGGGGTTATTATGGCTTTCAGTAATATTGAAGAGCTAGCAAAAAAAATAGGTTTACGGCCCGCGGTGATTAAAAGTGGTGTATTTAAAGATACAGGCTCTCCGCTCAGACCAATGCAATCCAAAGAGCGCGAGCTATTGCAAAATGTAGTGAACGATGTACATCAGCAATTCGTGCAAGCGGTCACTTTGGGAAGAAATCTACCAGAGGATAGGGTCAAACAGTTTGCCGATGGAAGAGTTATGACTGGGAAGCAAGCATTTGAATTTAAATTGATCGATGAGTTTGGCGGGCTGGAAAAAACTATAGAGACAGTTGGTAAAAAAATTGGTATCGTAGGTTACCCCAGTGTTGTTGAAGAAAAAGTAGCTGTTCCCTTTATGGATTGGCTGATGCAAAGTATTGTTTCAAAAAACCTTAGGCAATCTCTTGTGCCAGCATCTATACCCCTGTTGCAATACATTTGGCTTCCTTAAACTAAAAAATAAAATCTTACCTTTGTTCCCATCCCCTATTATTGTCATTTCTTTCCTTTTAATGGAGCAATTTTACAGTTTTGATTCGTAATATTTCTTATTTTTACCCGAATACGAGAACCACTATAATCTGCTTAACTCAATTAAAATAAGGGGTTGACTTATCTTTGGCTAATGCTATAATCCGAGATTCTGATTTTGATTATCATTAAAATTCTGGGGGAGGAGAAATTTTAAATGACCAAGGCAGAGCTTGTAGAAAAAGTAGCTAATCAGATCAATCTTACTAAAAGACAGACGGAAGTTGTTGTTAATACTGTGTTTTCAAGCATAACCGATTCGTTGGCTGATGGAAAAAAAGTTGAGCTTAGAGGATTTGGGAGTTTTCGTATCAGACAAAGAAATGCAAGAGTAGGTAGAAACCCTAAATCAGGACAAAAAGTAGACGTTCCTTCCAAAAAAGTTCCTTTTTTCAAGGCAGGTAAAGAACTAAGAGAATTGGTCGACGAAAATAAATCAATAGAGGGTCAAGAAAATTAATAGGTCTGGGGTCGGGTGCAAGGCTTTTTTTAAATTCCCTTAATATAATCTGGACAATCAACATCAAGCCCTCACCTTTTTGTATATTATTGATTTATAACATGTCATTAGTTTAGTTCTACATCCTTTGGAAACCAGGCTTGCACTCTGTTGTAAGTTTCCCCAGCAATTTAATTTACTCCATTTTAAAAATTTATGTCAGGCAGCTCTTTCGGAAAACTGTTTAAAATTACTACCTGGGGAGAATCACACGGGCGAGGCCTTGGAGTTGTTATTGAAGGCTGTCCTGCAGGATTACCTATCAAGGAATCTGATATTCAGTTGGAACTTAATCGTCGTAGAACTGGACAGAGTAAAGTAACCACCACACGCAAAGAAGGTGATCAAATTCAAATTATGTCTGGAGTGTTCAAAGGCAAAACCACGGGAACACCTATCTCTCTGCTAGTTGAAAACGAAGATGCCGACTCTTCTAAATATGACCTGATCAAAGACTTGTACCGCCCTGGACACGCGGACTATACATACGATATGAAATATGGTTTTCGAGACTATCGCGGTGGTGGTAGATCTAGTGCTCGTGAAACTGTGGGTCGCGTTGCTGCCGGCGCTATTGCCAAAAAACTCCTAGCACGTGAAAGGATCAAAATCATTGGTTTTACCCGACAGGTTGGAAAACACATCGCAAAAAATATTGACTATAAGGAAATAGAAAACAATATTGTCCGTTGCCCCGATAATAAAATTGCCGAAAAAATGATCAACTCCATAATGCGAGCCCGAAAAAAAGGGGATTCTTTAGGCGGTGTGGTGGAAGTAATTGCCAAAGGAGTTCCTGCGGGATTAGGCGAACCGGTTTTTGATAGATTAGATGCCGACCTTGCTAAAGCTGTTATGAGCATGCCTGCGGTAAAAGGTGTCGAAATCGGGGTGGGGTTCCAATCAGCAATCATGACAGGTTCTGAATGCAATGATGTTTTTGCAATGAAAAACAAAAAGGTGATAACAGCCACAAATAATGCCGGTGGTATTCTTGGTGGTATTTCAAACGGTATGGATATTATTATAAGGCTTGTTGTCAAACCTACCTCCTCTATCAATAAGGCACAAGATACAGTTACGCAACAGGGTAAAAAAGCAGAAATCAGAGTTGAAGGAAGACACGACCCTTGTGTTGCAACCAGAGCTGTCCCCATTGCAGAAGCCATGGTGGCTATAACCTTAATCGACCATTTATATAGAAACAAATCCGCCCAACTTTAAGCTTCCCCCATAAATGCAATTAATTGATATCGCTTTTGTTTGCAAATATTTTCTCCGGTGTTATAGGATCTCTTAGGACTTAGTTTTGCCTATGAAAGTTGGTTTTGTTCAAAATCATCCTCAGTTTGGAAATATTCAGGATAATTTGAGTCGAATCGAAGAAATGCTTGACGGAAAAATGGCGGACTTATTTGTCTTACCGGAGCTTTTCTCGACCGGGTACCGATTCAAAAAAATGGATGAAGCTCATCAGTATGCAGAGCTTGTTCCCGGTGGTGTGGTTACCAGTTTTCTCACGTCACTCGCAAAGAAAATAAACACATATTTTATTGCTGGACTGGTCGAAATAGATGATGATCGAATTTATAATTCATCGATCACAGTTGGGCCGGAAGGTTTCATCGGACGTTATAGAAAAATTCATTTGTTTGATACCGAGAAAGCATGCTTCCATGCTGGTACAGAAGCTCCTCCCGTTTTTAATCTAAACGGAATTAAGGTCGGGGTTATGATTTGTTTCGATTGGAGGTTTCCTGAAATAGCTCGTTCACTGGCTTTAAACGGTGCAGAAATTATAGCGCATCCTTCCAACCTTGTTTTGCCGCATTGCCCTCAAGCTATGATCACCCGGTGTCTTGAAAACCGTGTATATACTATTACTGCGAACCGAGTGGGAAATGAAAATCGAATCCCTGATGAGATTCTTCACTTTATAGGACAAAGCCAAGTAGTCGATCCTGATGGAAATATATTAATTCGAGGATCAGAAATCGAGGAAGAAGTTCAAATTGTAGAAATCGATCTCGAAAAAGCTCGCGAAAAAGGTATCAATTCAAGAAACGATATTTTTAAAGATCGTCGCCCCGATCTTTACAGTTTAAGATGAATATGCTGTATGTTTTGAAATAAAGTCGTCATGGGTTAAAATGCTATTTCATTTAAAGAACTAATGCTATCGGGTAGCTAATGCCTGATGTTTTTTGAGAGGAAAGTATGGGCAACGAAAAATCAAGATTTCTTAAAAGGGATAATGGAACTATTTATGACTCGGTAACCAGTGTGACCTGGATGGCCAATGACTCGTTACTGGAATTAGGAAAAGAGGTTTCCTACGCTGAGGCCGAGCAATATGCAGAACAAGCTAATGAGAAAAAAGTGGGCGATTACAGCGATTGGCGCATACCAACAATCCATGAAGCCTCTTCTATTTTCGATAAGGAAAAACTAAATAAAGATTCAAAGGGCGGGGATATTTTTTTGGATTCGGTGTTTCCGCCAGGAGCCGCAAACTGCACTTGGACATCCTCAACACGCGGCAAAGAAGCCCAGATAATGTTTTATGCCAATGGATGCCCATACTGGTACGAGAAAACCGACAAAACTATTTCACACTCCGTACGCCTAGTCCGCCGCGACTCTTGATAAAAAGACTAGCATAGCAAAAACTATAATTATTCTTATTTTACCCACCCCTATTTTCTTGGAACGTGGTTAAAAACTATTCCGGTTGCGCGGTTTTAATATTTGGAACCTGTAAGCCAAAATAGGGAGTAAGTTCATTGGGGATCGACAATTTACGATAGAGCTTATGAAATTCCTTGCTAGAAAGTTCAGGATTGAGCATTTGTTTAACTTGTTCAGAAGATACAAGTTGCTGGGAAGGTTCGTCAAAGATGGTAACTCCAACACCAATCCAGTGGCCGTGGACAAACTGTTGCTGGACCAAACTTTCAACTCCCGTACTGTATTCTATGGCTTTTTTTATAACATGTTGAGCAATATGCACGGGCACACATTTTCCGATAGCAATCACCTTGGAGGTTTCTCCCATGGGATAAACCCGGAGCGCGGCTCGAGAGTTTCCCAATGCGGTAAATTCTTTAAAAATTGCTTTTCGTTGTTTGCGAAATTTTTTAGAAATATAGCCTTCAATTTTAATTCGTTTTTTATCCAAAGGTTCGCAAATTTCTTGCGCTTGTGCTGAACTACCTAAGAACAAACCCAGTATAATCAGAGTTACAAGCGCCTGTATTGTTAGATTTGCTGTATTTTTTTTATGCATCATATAGGATCTTGTTTCTCCAGTTTAATTGAAATCCTTTGCTATAATAGTAGAGGTTGATTACCACAAGATGGTAAAAAAATCGAACCTTAAGGAAGTTTGTTTTTATCAATCCGGTTTAGTTTGATTTTTTTTAATGTATTCTTCGGCGCTTTGTTCAGTTGAAAAATAATACTCTGTGCCATTGACCATTTTTTTTATTGCTTCTGATTTAGGAATGTACACGCCGTTATTGGGGTCCTGCACCATTTCCGTTGGGCCAGGTTCCTTGGAACTCGAAGATGGGAAAATCATGCGAGCAACAAGAATGATAAAAATAACTGCAATTCCAAACAATGCTAAACGAGTCATTTCTTTATTGTAAAGATAAAGGGATATAGATTCAACCTGGGATAATGCCAGGATTTTAGCTGAAAATTGGTTTTTCTACTCCATGAATGATAAGCCTAAAAAAATTAAAGATAAGAAAAAACCTCTGGTGCCGGCAATTCGTCAAAAAGGCACGCTAGCTCCCCCCGACCCTTTTGCCGCCTATGTTCAGGAGGCGAAAAAATACCCAATCCTTACTGAAGAAGAGGAAAAGGAACTGGCAATTAGGTTAAGGGAAACAGGAGATGTTGATGCTGCTTACCAGCTAACAACGGCTAATTTGATGCTGGTTGTAAAAATAGCCATGACTTTCAAGCGTGAATGGCAAAATGTCATGGATCTAGTTCAGGAAGGTAACGTCGGGTTAATGAAAGCAGTTAAAAATTTTGACCCATTCCGAGGAGTTCGGCTGTCTGCGTATGCTACGTGGTGGATCAAGTCTTATATTTTAAAATATATTTTGGATAACTGGCGGTTGGTACGAGTGGGAACCACAAATGCAAGACGAAAATTATTATTTAACCTGAAAAAAGAAAAAGAACGTTTGGAGAGAGAAGGGTTTGACCCTTCCACTAAATTATTGGCGGAACACTTTGGAGTTGATGAAGGTGAAATTATTGATGTTGAAGCTAGTATTGGTGCTTTCGATGTTTCGTTTGATACGCCTACACATCCTGATAGTCCTATGACCCCAGCCCAATCTTTAAGTGATGGGAAGTCACTTGAAAAAGGAGCTGAGATAGGTCAGTTTCGAGAAATTCTTCAGCAAAAAATTGAAGGATTTAAATCCGAATTGAAACCAGGCGAAATTGAAATTTTAGAAAAAAGAATACTTTCTGAATCTCCTCAGTCTCTACAGGAAATCGGCGATCAAAGAGGGGTAACGCGGGAAGCGGTACGTCAATCAGAACAGCGGTTGTTAAAAAAATTCCGGATTTATATTGAAGAAGAAATGCCGGAAGCAGCAGACTATTTTAAAAATTGAGGAGAAGAGACATGGAAACCCGGACGGAAACGGATAGCATGGGGGAAATAGAGGTCCCTATCCACTGTTATTATGGCGCGCAAACTGCACGGTCGCTGATTCATTTTGATATTGGTGCAGAAACTATGCCTCGCGAACTCATCCGAGGTATGGGAATTCTTAAGAAAGCCTCAGCTTTAGTAAATGCTGAGTTAGGCTTGCTGTCTGCAAACATAAAGGACTTGATTACTAAAGCCGCTGATGAAGTTATCGATGGAAAACTCGATGATCATTTTCCTTTACGGGTTTGGCAAACAGGAAGCGGAACACAATCAAACATGAACAGCAATGAGGTCATTGCCAATCGTGGCATTGAATTGGCTGGAGGTGTCATAGGTTCCAAAGATCCGGTTCATCCGAATGATCATGTTAATATGGGCCAGTCTTCTAATGATACTTTTCCCACGGCGATGCATATTGCGGCGGTTGAGAGCATTCGTGAGTCTCTGATTCCATCTTTGATTGCACTCACTAAATCGTTTAGAAATAAATCTACTGAGTTCAAAAATATAATTAAAATCGGACGAACCCATTTAATGGATGCAACTCCGCTTACATTGGGTCAGGAGTTTAGTGGTTATACCACTCAGTTAGAATATGCTCTCGATCGAATTAATGGTTGTATGCCGCGTATGTATCAGATTGCTCTTGGTGGAACCGCCGTTGGGACGGGTCTAAATTCACATAGGGATTTCCCGGAAAAGGTTGCAAAACAAATTGCAGATATTACCGGTTACCCATTTGTGACCGCTCCAAATAAATTTGAATCGCTGGCCGCACACGATGCTATTGTTGAAGCAAGTGGTGTTTTAAAAACCATCGCCTGTTCTCTAATGAAAATTGCCAATGACATCCGTTGGTTAGGGTCAGGACCTAGATGTGGTATCGGAGAAATAACTTTACCAGCTAACGAGCCTGGAAGCAGCATCATGCCTGGCAAGGTAAACCCAACGCAATCAGAGGCAATGACTATGGTAGCCGCTCAAGTAATTGGTAATGACACTGCGATCAATGTTGGTGGCTCATCCGGTAATTTTGAACTCAATGTTTTTAAACCTGTCATGATTTATAATTTATTACAATCTATTCGCTTGTTAGCTGATTCAAGTCGCTCGTTCAACGACCATTGTGTTGTCGGAATCAAACCAAACAAAACCCAAATTGAAAAACATCTTAATGGATCACTCATGTTGGTAACCGCACTTAATCCACATATTGGTTACGACAATGCTGCGAAAGTAGCTAAAAAAGCTTATCAGGAAAACACGACCCTGAAAGAATCTGCCGTCGCTTTGGGCTTGTTGACTGACGAGGAGTTTGATGAAAAAGTTCGGCCTGAAAAAATGACTGGGCCTAAATAAAGGATCTTTAAAAAAGGTAATAGATTGGGGAGATCGTAATGTTTAGTTTAGAGCACTTTATAGGAATGGTGATCATGCTTGCCATTATACTGCCGATCATTTTTAAAAAAATGTACTGAGCTTTATGACAATTCGTATAAATTACACAAAATAAATTTCCATTAGAGTCTTTTGAAGATATAGTCTGATAAGGCTAAAAAACTTTTGAAATGGCCCTACTTGGCGTAATCAAACATGCGATTGACACATTTCAGAGCTCGTTTTTGTGTGTCGAGATTGATTTTGATGATGTTTTGCGGACTTGGATTTTCAAGGACGTTTAATATATCTTCCAATGAATTGGATTTCATATATTTGCACATGGTGCAACCGCCTGCGAAGGTTTTTTGCGGGAATTCAGATTGTAGAACTCCTGTCAACCCACATTCAGTTAGCAAAAAGAATGAGTCTCGATCAGATTTGCGTACATGGTTAAGCATCTGACTGGTGCTGCCGATATAATCGGCTTTGTTGACCACCGCTGAACTGCACTCAGGGTGAACCAGAACTTCTATGCCTTCAAAATTTTTTCTTACCTGCTCAATGTTCTCCGGTTGGTATTCTTCATGGACGTAGCAGCTTCCTTCCCATAGTTTGATATTTTTCTTTACCCCCTTTGCCTCCAGGTTTTGGATTACGTTTTCTCCCATTAGTTTGTCCGGGAGAAAATAAATTTTATCGTTGGGAATTTTTTCGATTATTTTATAAACATTGGAAGATGTAACACAAACATCACATTGCGCCTTCACAGATGCGGTGGTGTTGATGTAGCAAACGAAAGTGTGGTCAGGAAATTGTTGGCGTAAATTAATAACATCTGCCTCCGTGATGCCATCGGCAAGAGAACATCCTCCGTTTGGGTTCGGGTCAAGGACTATTTTTTCTGGATTCAGAATTTTCGCGGTTTCTGCCATGAACCGGACTGCAGCAAAGACGATGACATCCGCATCTGACTCTTTAGCTTTTTTTGAAAGCCCATAAGAATCGCCGGTGTAGTCGGCCACACTGTAAAATATTTGGGGCGCGACATAATTATGGGCCAGAATGATTGCATTTTTTTCGCGCTTGAGTTTTTCTATGCGTTTGATGGTAGGGAGTAACAACTCGCAATTTTCTTTTGTGAATTGGCAGATGGGATTGCCAACATGAATATCTTTGAGTTTTTTGTAGAGTTTTTCTGCAGTAACCATGTGTTTAGCCTGGCGGCCATTTCAAAGGGCGGCCGCCTAATATATGATAATGAATGTGAAAAACGGATTGTCCTGCCCCTTCTCCACAGTTTACGACAAGGCGATAGCCTGATTTATCGAGCCCCTGTTCTAGTGCTAATTTATTTGCGACGGTGATAATTGAACCCATCAATTCATGGTCGGTTTCTTCCACATCCAGCAGGGACGAATGGTGTGCACGCGGAATGATTAGAATATGAGTTGGGGCCTGTGGGTTGATATCATTGATCGCAAAAAGTGTCTCAGATTCATAAATCTTTTCCGATGGAATCGACCCTTCACTGATTTTACAAAATAGACAATCGCCATTCATAGGATTAGTTTTTTTTAGATTCTCCAGAGGATACGTCGCTATTTTCTATTTCCTTTTGAGTGGAGTAGCTGGTTTCAAATTGCTTTAGGTGTTCAATGATATCTTCTTTGTAAGAGATAAATGGATCTAGCATCAAAAAAGGATCATCTGTTTTACTAAGTCGAAAGCCAATCCAGTCTATGAGATATCCTATATGCGAATGTTGCCCGATTAATTTCTTGATCAGTTCGCCACGACCTTGAGCGCGTGTTCCTCTTGGTGGGTTTCTTTTTGCATGATCCACTGCCGGGTCCGTTGTTTTGCGGTAGCCATCTCCACTAGCTTCCAACCCCCAAAATAACCCACTTTCTTTGTTCAAATTATGGTATTCCAGGTCTAGGCTTTTTAGCCAGGGGTCATGCCAATCCAGATTTTCTTCATTTTTAAATTCATTGAGCATCCAATATTTACTGGCCCAGTCCACCCTTCCTAAAACAGCTTCTGGACCTTTTGACAGATCGTTTAACACCGATTCCCAATTTTCGAGTATCCAGTCTGTTTCTTGATTTGTGCCTGCGAGATGTTTTTTGCAGGTCTCTAGAATATCATGTTGCAATTCCAGTGCTGTGGAAAAAGCACCAGAAGCCAGTGTTACATTCCATTTGAATTCCTGATCGCGTGAAATAGAGCGCATTGCTTGTACGGAATCTGCAAGAATCCATTCTCTTTTTGCCACGCCCAGTTGCATGATTTCCAGCATCAAAGTGGTTGTTCCCATTTTCATGGCTGTTGCAAACTCACTCATTGTAGAGTCACCAACCAGAAGATGAATACGTCGATACTTACTGGGGTCGGATAAGGGTTCATCACGCGTGTTGACAATTGCGCGATTGTATTGGACCCAACGATAAAATTCATTAGGGATATGATCGGCGCGTTGTGAAATCTGGAAATCAATTTTTTCGTCCAGTGCTTCTTGCGACGAGACACCATCCCAGTCCTGAAATGGATGTGGGTTACAAGAGCCGATGCGCCCAGCACCGCAATAAATTAGCCGCGTTGTCAGAAAAGAGGATAACAGCTTCAGGTTGTCCCGTTCATCGAAGGGAAAATTTCGCCCTACAAGATAATTTTCGTGACAACCAAATGTGGCATTGGTTTCGAGGTCAACATTATTTTTTATAATAGAAATATTGTTTTCCCAACCTAATTCTTCCACGGCTTCCTGAATAAGCGAATCACCAGCTCGATCAAAGGTAATGAGATCAACAAGATTAGAACATTCCGGGGATGCGTATTCCAGATGTCCCATGTCAAGATACAACCTGCCGCCATTAAGGAGGAAACCGCCATTGCCTGGAGGCTCATCGTTTGCGCGGTAATGTAGGTCAAGTACTCCTAGATTTTTAGAGAAGATATGATTCTTTATTTTGTTGGCAATCTCTATAGGATCGAGACGGAAATCTCCGCTATTATTTTCTTTAACCAACAGTCCATATTCTGTTTCTATTCCAAAGATTCTTTTTTTCATCAATTGCTTCAACCACGTTTCATGGAAGACTTATAAATTTCTGCGGTTTCATCATCGCCAAGAAATCGATATCCTTCTTCAGTAAGTGTTGCCAGGGTAGGATAGATATCATCTTCCGGCCGAGCTTGACCGGTGGCTGAATCAAATAGCGCTGCGGTTTGAAGTAGTCGAATAGCCAAGGTCTTGGCTTGTTCACTAGTTCGCTCTGCAAGAGGTTTTTCTCCCCACAAATCTTCATGTTCTAGAATGCCGCGAATTATTTGTGATCCAGATCCGGTTGCAGTATGGGTGCGAATCTGGAAATCAGCTCCTAGCATATCGTAGAAATGGATATTAGATTTTTTTTTGGTTGGATCATATGTAGCAAAGATAGGGCTTACCACTCCCAATCCTTGGACTGCCATCCCTACATTTTCTTTTAGAAGCTTAGACAAAGCCCGAATTTTACCTTCTACACTCATCGATTGTAGTTGCGACCTTCGATAATATTCAAAGTTGTGGGATAGGACGCGGGCCATTTCAAATGCAGTCGCCGGAACTCCCGCGATTGCCATCAAGGTATAATTGTCAATTGGGATTACCTTGTCGCACATCTCATACATTATACTATTGCCCGCCGTTGCGCGCCTGTCGCCTGCAACGATAACACCATCCTGAAAATGGAATGCTAGAACAGTTGTTCCCTGCGGAACTGTAAAACTGTTTTCTTTTTCAGTGCCCTCAATTTTTGCGTGCCAGCGGTAACCGGATTTTTCCAGGAGCTCAAAAAATTCTCCGGCCGAGGTATTGGGTTCGGATTGAAATTTCATTGACCTGTGCGTTGCTTGTATTTTTCGGATTGTTTTGGATCAACTTTTTTCATGCGTTTGAGTAAGTTATCTCGTCCCGGTCTAGACGAATCAGGACTGCTAGGTCCTGATTTGTCCTGATCTGGCCTGGTCTCTTTTTTTTCTTCCCTTCTTAATGGATCGTTCATCTCCATCGTATAAACTCCTTTTTACAATTTTCCTTTATTATATATAGAATGATCACCCAGTTGAAGACTTCAATCTGTTTATTTCATCCTCACTTAAAGAACGATAAATCGCTTTGCTCATCGATTTTTCCGTTAGTACGGCTCCCTCAAGATACCATTGGTCAAAAGCTTCCTTTAAAGTTTCAGGAAGTTCATTATTTTTTTCGTCTTCACTATCGTTAGATTTTATTTTTCTACTTTCATCCCAAAGTTTAGCGGCTTTCTGTAGTGCTTGGTCTAGCGAGTAGGAGTCGAAAGGTTGCTTCTGAATTTCTCGTTGCAACCAGTCCATAACTTTTTCATCTCCGGCTATGGCAGTACCATTTTTAAATGTTTCCCAATGTCCATCATAGTTCATGCGAAAAAAATTAGGCTTCCCTTGTTCAGTCAATTCTACCAGCAGAAGACGTATGATGTATGGAGCACGCTGAATTTCTTCAAAATTTTGTTTAAGTGCAGGCGCAATGCCAAATTGTAGTAGCCGTGTCGAGGTGACATCTTGTGCAGAGCGGTTGAAACCCTCTAGGTGAGCCATATCTAAAAGATTCATCCGTAGTTTTTCTACATCAGCAGGGTGACCCACCCCTCCCAGGGCGATACGATCATAGATTTCATAAATCTTTCCCGGTTGCGGAGCAAAACCAAAAATTAATAAACCTTCATTATAAGGAACTGCCAAAACAGGCTGTCCCATTTTTAGTTTTTCCTGTACATAGTTATGCCGGGTTGAAACTGCCTCCATCCAGCGATAAGGCTCTTCAAACATATTTTATTTCTCCTTCCTGGATATAGGCCAGTTCAATTGATCTTTACCTAAATAAGTTCTAATTTTTATAAATATTTTGCAGGCAATTTATTTGAAACATTCTAGAGTTTGTGGCCTGACCGATCGAATAACACGAAAAAGCCGCTGCTCGCCTTGTTTTTTTTAATATTTGCCTTCATGGGTTTTATCTGTCTCAAAGAAAAAACTTCTATCTTGCTACATGTACTTTTTCTACGTCTTCTTGACTGATTACCCCTGTTAAATCGAGTACATCCCCGTTATTAAACTCAACTCCTGTCCAATGGATACTTTTTATTTTTTCACTTTCCTTGCTCACTGCGTCACCACGAATTTTTGCGCGGGTTCCTTCTGGCGGAAACTCTATGGCTCTCGAGATTTCTTTTTCAGTTAGTAATGAAAAAACTTCATTTTCCTGTTCTAATCCCCGATACAAGCCCCTGTCTGGATCAAGGTTGTGATATTCCAGGTCCAGACTTTGAAGTATTGGGTCATCCCAATCCAGATTTTCGGATTCCATAAACTCCGAAAAAAGTTTTTCTTTAATGGCCCAGTCTATTCTTCCTGATAATTTTTCCGGACTGTATTTAAGTTCATGAAGAGTTTTTTGCCATTCTTGAATGATCCATGTCCATTCTTTATTTGTTGTAGAAAAATTTTGTTCAATGGCCTCTAGATAACTTTCCTGAATTTCCAATGCTTTTACCGACTGTCCAGATTTTCTTTTAAGGGTCGCATTCCTGCTTTTTTCTTGTGATACCTCCAATACAGCTTCAACGGGATTTTCTAATTCTATATCAGGAAACGCTGCCCCGCTTGCAATAAGGTTGAGAACTAGTTTGGTGCTACCCACTTTTAATGCCGTTGCATAGGCAGACATATTTGCGTCGCCCATTATTAAATGTAGCCGTCGATATTGACTTCGTTTAGCATGGGGCTCATCACGCGTATTGATGATGGGCCGTTTTGTCATGGTTTCTATGCTCAGAATGTTTTCAATAAAATCTGAGCGTTGGGCCAGTTGTAGTCCTTTAAATTGGTTCGTTTTAGGATTCTCAGATCCTACCTTTCCGGCTCCAGCGAATAATTGCCGTGTAACCATAAATGGCACTAGGCCTTTAACCAAAATATCGAAAGGAATGTCCCTTGGCACAAGATAATTATCGTGTGTGCCATAACTATGCCCGCTGTAGTCCGTATTATTTTTGAATACCTGAACAGCTCTTTCGCCCAGCTCTTGATTTCGAATTTTTGTGCTTTCGGCCACAATCCTTTCACCTGCAACATCATGGGCTACTAGGGAAAAGAGAGAGTTGCATTCCGGTGTTGTGTACTCCGGATGAGTGTGATCGTTATAAAAGCGAGATCCATTTACCAATACCCGGTCGCATTTCATTTCTAGATAAGAATAAGGACGCTTTCTGTCCTCTGCACAAAAAGCATCTTCTTCTTCATCTTGTGCTAGAGACTGTACTTCAAAACCTCGCATATCTTGATGAGAGTTTTCCTGCGCGTAAGCCCATTTACCAAGCACGCTTTTTTGCGGGCAACTTTTCAATAGCTTCATGGATTCTTCTACGGGATCTGAATCTTCCAAGTCTTCACGGATGATACCGTATTCTGTTTCCATACCAAGAAGCGGGATTTGATCTTTCATATAACGGACCGACGAATCGTATTTTCGGCAGCGGAATCCGATTCATTCGGCTTTCGAACCCGAACCACATTTTTGGACTCCATATCCAGAAGTTGGAGCCAATCTTCTAAATTGGACTCAGCCGGCAACAGGCTTCCTTCTTTAAATTCCTTTTCTAATGCCGTGGTCAGATCATCGACGGTTATGCATAATGTTTCCCCTTCAATAGCTCTTTCTATGGCACTCTCTTTAGAACGCTTCATTATGCCTTCTATTGCTGCTCCCGAAATAAAATCGCTCCAATACATTTTCCTGTTGCCACCACTTCGCAAGGTCAGCACAAGCACTTCTTGCTCCGGATTACGTTTAAAAAGCCGGTCCAGAAAAGGTTCGGCCATTTGGTCAAAATCCTCATGTTCTCGGGGCAGACCGTCCTTAAGATAAACACGCAGAATTTGTTTGCATTCTTCTCGATCTGGACGTCGGACTTTAATTTTTCTATCGATTCGACCAGGGCGAACAATGGCAGGATCTATTAAATCGGGTCGGTTGGTTGCCAGAATTACCACGGTGTCCCGCAGGGATTGAATACCATCCATTTCAGCACAAAACATAGGCACAACAGTATTACTGATGTTTGAACCTCTCCACGCCTGCCGAGTACCTAAAATTGATTCTGCTTCATCAATGAATATAAATGGCACTTGACCTTTTTCTTTGTAATCTCTGGCTTTTTTGAAAATCTCGCGTATTTTTCTTTCAGACTCGCCGAGCCACATATTCAAAATTTCAGGGCCTTTCACATGAATAAAGCGGCCTTGTAATTGGGAGTTTTCCTGCTCAGAAAGTTTGCTGATCACTTCTGTTAAAATTGCTTTGCCAACGAGGGTTTTGCCGCAACCCGGTGGGCCATAAAATAGAAAACCTTTAGGTACCTGGTACTCCATTTCTTTTAAAATTTTCTCATGCAACAAGGGATATTCAAGAACTTTACGGATTTCTTCTTTTACCTTTTCTTGTCCACCTACTTGAGACCATTCTACTTTTTCAAAATCGTCTTGAATCAGAGTTTGCGATTCACGTTTTGGAAGTTTTCCTAGAATCACTCTTTGGTTCGGATCTAGAAATACTTCTTCGTTTTCTTTTAATGAATCTGAATCAAGATTTGCATGGGAAAGGACGATAGTTTCGGTATTGCCTGTGGCCGCCTGGACCAGCCATTGCCCACCATGAAGTTTACCGGAGATTCTGGCCATGGGGCCTTGGATGGGAAGAGGTAATTTGGCAATAACTACAAATCCTTCATTAAGAGCCACTTGATCTCCTGTTTTTAACCCCTCTTTTTCCATCAGTTCAGGAACGGCTGCGGCCTGATATTCGGTACCACCAGATACAATACGGATTAGTCCATTTTCGCCCTGGCCCAAGACGGTACCAATTCGGTGCGCCGGTGATTTCAGCTTTTCAATCGCTTCTTCAAGTGTTTTTATTTTCAGGGAATATTGCTCTGCCATCTGTTGCGCCTGAAAAAGGGCATCGCGTAAATCTAAAACCTTTTCCTGCAATTGCGGTTGCTCGGAAGTTTCATCCAGCATCTGGTCAATCAATTCTACAATGTGGGTCTTATCGCCCATTCTTC
>CAJWOD010000011.1 GCA_913044145.1 uncultured Nitrospina sp.
TTTTGTTCTTTTAACGATTTAATGCCCTCCTCAACTCTAGCACCGGCAGTGGTAATTTGTAGGCCAATCGCATCTATCTGCCCCGACTCAACCGAATGGAAATATTGTCCTATAGAGAACTTGTCTTTTCTACCCTTGCCAACACACAGGTCAAAATCAAATCTGCCGAGCTCTTTATCCCTTGATTCGGATTCATAAAAGATCACCTCGTCACCATTGGCTTGGGCTGGGAAAAGCCCGAAGCGGGCCTTAGGAATAATCCATTGGTTCTGTTCAGCTTTTTCAATCCATTCCTTTTCCAGGCTTTGCAATTGCTCCAGCGTGACGCCTTTTTGCAACCAACTTGATTTTTTGCCAAACTTCCAGTTTAGGGAGTAAAGACTTTTTCTATCCAAAGAAAGTTTATGGAGTTTAAATTCGACTTTTTGGATTCCATAGCCTTCTGAAGGAACTTCATGATGACGAAAACTTATTTTTCTTCTAGGTAAAGTTTCCAAGAGCTTGTGCTGCTCTTCTTGTATGCCTTTGGCTTTCTGGTATTGAAAGAGCAATGCCTGTTGGTTTTCCTTTAATAGAGCGGGGCGTTTTTCTTTATCCATCAACAGCCCCATTGTGTTAACGCCGTCCATACCACTGTCACAATAAAAAACATTGTCTAGAATAGCATTTGTATCATCGCCGCCCTTCATGGCAACATAACCCGCGTGCCTACGATTAACGGGAGCTCCGCCAATGAGAACGGGAATGGAAAATTTTTCTTCGGCTAACATACGGGCCACAGTGATCATGTGATTTGAGGTTTGAACCAAAAGAGCACTCATGCCAATGGCATCGGCTTTTTCTTTACGAGCCGTTTCAATAAACTTTTCTAAAGGCACTTGGACTCCGAGATCAACTACCCGGTACCCATAATTTTCGAGAAGAGTTTTAGCCAGATCTTTACCTATACTATGCACATCTTGATAAACCGTACCGATAACCACCACACCCTTATAGTCTATGACTGCGTCAGGTTCGACACCACTTTGAAAACGCATAAAACTTTCAAGAAACTGCATGACATGACGCATCACATCTGCACTTTTCAACAAATGCGGCAAACTTACCTCTCCTCGACCAAACGCATCACCCAATTCGCGCATGGCTGTCATTAGATATCCACTGATAAAACTTAAGGGTTCATGTTTATTAATAATCTTTGCGACGTCGACCACAATTTTGTCTTTATAAGAAAATCTCCCACCCTCTTTTTCAATAACCCCTTCCTGCTTTTGTTTAAATCCATCTTTTATTTTCTGACAAATACCTTCTTCTAAAGAAAGATCGTCGTAATCTATTTTTTTTACCTTAGTGCCTGTTTTTTTTGTCTGCGCGATTTGCTCTAATTCTTCAAATGCCGCCATGTTGCGATCAAGAATTACTTTTCTCGCCAGCTCAACATCACTTTTTATCAGGCTTTCCAGGGGAACATAATGGTTTGGATTCAAAATGGCGCAATCAAGCCCCGCCTTTCTCGCTTCATCAAGAAAAACGCTTGTCAGAACTTTCCGCATATAAGGTTTCGAAGCCAGACCATTTGTCAGGTTGCCGATTCCAATGCTGGTTTTCAAATCAGGGTGAATCGCTTTAATTCGCGGCAAACATTTTAAGGTTTCCGCGCAGAAATTTAGTCCTTCCACTGACTCTGATCCGATAGGGTAAGCGTTTACATCCATAAGAATCTGGTTGGGCATTACGTTATGCTTTTCTTTGGCCTGCTTTACAATTTCAGCAGCCAAATCATATTTTTCATCCGCCGTTTGTCCGGGTCCTTCGGGTCCATTTACTAATGCCACATAAATAGGATGATGTTGGCGGGTTTGCGACAGCACCGCATCCAACTTACTCACTCCCTTTTTGTATTCTTCAAGGCTAATAGAGTTAATGATGGGTCTCCCGGGATAAGACTCTATGGCTGTTTGTAATGCTTCGACCGAAAATGAATCGATGCACATGACTCCCTTGAAGTCACTGGTCAATTCATAAATTGCTTGTGGCAAAACCTTTTCTGTTTCGACGATATTGCTGTCCATACAAACATCAATGATGTCGATACCTAAATCTTTTACCTGTTCTTCAACAACCTCCTCCAGAACCGCCATCTGAATCTTGTCGTCACTTTCCACCGCTTCACGGACTTTTTTACTACCACGCACGTTTAGTCTTTCACCTATTCGAATCAAAGATTCGGAACTATCTATGGGAATGGCCTCTTGCGGACCAGAAACAAAAACCTTTTTCTCTATTGCTTTTCTGACGGGCACCAGGTCTTTCAAACGGTTAGATATCGAGCGAATATGCTCCGGTCTTGTTCCACAACAACCACCTACAACTGATACCCCAAAGTCTTTAACGAAATGTTCTATGTAGTCCGCCATATCTTCCGGCTCAAGTTTGTAACAAGTCTTGCCATCTTCTGAAACAGGTTGACCCGCATTGGGGACAATTGAAATTGGCAAACTACAAACTCGGCTTAGTTTTTCCACGGTCTTTTCCATCAGCTCCGGGCCCGTGTTACAGTTGATTCCAAACGCAGAAATACCCATACCCTCAACAGCTACGAGTGCTGCGTGAACGTCAGTATTGAATATTTGCATCTTAGAAAATCCATCTACCGTGACCTGGGCAATGATAGGAATTTTGTTACCTGTCTCTTCAAACGCCTTGTTCGCCCCGACTATTGAAGCCTTTAATTCTAAAATGTCTTGTTGTGTTTCGAATAGCAAGACATCGGCGCCACCTTCTAGCATTCCTTTTACTTGTTGAAAATTATTGTCAACAATCTGGTCCCAGGTAGCTTTATTTAGATCGGCTTCGGTTTTGGAAATAACATAATTCGATGGGCCAATAGATCCGGCAACGAACAAAGGTCTATCATCGTATTCTGGTTCACTTTTATATTGATCAATGGCTTTTCTAGCAATCCTACAACCTTGTAAATTCAAATGGTGCGTAATGGCTGTGTAATTCGATTTTTTTAAGTCCAAACCCTGCGGAATTGCCCTGATATCAGTAAGATCGATTTGAGTAAAATCAAATTCTTGCAACCGCAAAGGCGACGCACCGAAGGTATCGGTTTCAATTAGGTTGGCGCCTGCTCGCAAATATTTAAGGTGAATCTCTTTTAGATCATCGGGTCGCGAAAAAATTAATAAATCCGTTAGCATCTTAAAAGCTGCCCCACCGAAAGCAGCATCGTCTAAATCTAGATTCTGCACCATGGTGCCCATTGCGCCATCGAGAAGAAGAACCTGCTTTCCTAAAACATCCTCAAATTTCATACTCAATCCATCTTGTGATTTAAAAAGGAAAAAAGGGGAACAACTTACTGAAAATCAAATTACTAGGAAATCGATAGGTTTTCAATGACATTATTTTAAATTTCCCCACTCTCGGAAGAAGGGATAGGGTAGGTTAAACTTATACCTCTGCTTTTTTCTGTTCTGACGGTTTAACACCAAAAATCCGTTCCATAAAACTCGGTCGGTCTTTAACACAACGGAAGCCAATATCCTTCTTAATTGCAAGAGGGTTAAGATGCTCCCGAAAAGAAGCCCGGGATTTCATAGCCACCACCTTTTGAAAATCTTTTTTATTAAAGTGACCTACACCCATGTAGGACATCCCGCGTACGATATAATGTTTTTTTTCGAACGCTGCCGATTTAAATTTACTATTCGGGTAGGGCAAATAATAATCCCAAACCCATTCCCAAATATTACCGACCATATCATGCACTCCATAGGGGCTCACGGCCTTGGGAAAACTACCCACAGGCATTAATCCCCTCCCGGTTTTATTTCTTGGTGAAGTCGCCAAGTTGGCAATACCTATTTTAAAATCATCGCCCCAGGGATAAATAAACCCGGCTCGTCCTCGTGCAGCCTTTTCCCATTCCATTTCGTTTGGTAGCCTTTTTCCTGCCCATTCCGCAAAAGCCGCAGCATCGAAAAAACTGACATGTGTAACGGGAAAGTTATCTTCGCCTTCAGGAAATTTTTGCCCTCGCCAGTTCCTAGGTGGTTTATGATCAGTCGCCTGGCAAAAAATATAGTATTGTAAATTCGTCACCTCGTAGCGGTCGATATAAAAACCGGGGATATCTATTCGCCTCTCAGGAGATTCATCGGCATACCAGGGTTTGTCGAGTCCTAGAGAAAGTGCGTGGTTTTTGGAGTCCTCTTCATTCGTGCCAATGGTAAACTCACCTGACGGAATATAAACCATTCCCTCAGGTACATTTTCAAAACACCCTGGCAAAAACAGTGCGAAAAGAATTAAAAATAAAAATACTTTTAATAGGTTTTTAGCTTTTTTAAACATGAATTCTGAAACTCTAACACAAGTTCTTATAAGCGATTTAGATCTGGAAAACAGGTTGACCGATTTTTCTCTTAATGACGAAAGATGCCCAGAAAAACTTATGGACTCCGTAAAAGAGATCGGCATACGCCATCCTATAAGCATTTGCTTTACTAATAAACCTTATAAAATTATCAGCGGCCATAAACGAGTGCAGGCGGCTATAAAAGCGGGTCTTACTAGCATTCCTGCATTTTTATTCCCAACTATGGATGGGGCTCTGGTGCTAAATTTAAAAGAAAATTTTGCACTAAGGCATTATAGCGATATTGAAAAGGGATGTATTCTCAACAAACTTCTTGTAGAAGGAATTGAAGAAAAAACCATCATAGATTTATATATGCCGTTACTAGAGCTGGAACGTAGCAAAAAGGTTTTTCAAGATCTTATTTTAGTTAATAGAATAATTCCTAAATTACAAAAGCTTCTCCACCGATTAAACGTTCCCATCAAAGTTTTTCAAGTTTTTTTCACTTGGGACCATGAAAACCAAGAAGCAGCAGAAAAATTTTTTACTGCTACCCGACCCGGTGTTAACAAATGCAGACAACTACTTGAGCTAGTAGAAGAAATTACTAAACGCGATAATATAAGTCCTAAAAAGATTTTTTCTGCTCCCTACACAATAGCCGCTCTGGAAAACAAAGGTCTCACGTCATCACAAAAATATGATCGGATTCATGAAACTTTACAAATAATAAGGTATCCCGTTTTATCCGATTTAAAAAAACAAATTGCACGTGCGCTTGATGAAATAAAACTAGATGATAAAACCCGGTTTAAATATCAGGAAGCTTTTGAAAGTGACGAAATGAAACTAGAACTTAAGTTCCGCGATGAAAGAGAATTGTCACAACAGGTCGAAAAAATATTTCGGGCTCTGCAATCTGGTTCTATAGAAAAACTTATAAAAATAATAAAAGGTTAACTGTTTAGTCTTTTCCTCGACCTTGAGCAGATAGTATCCTTTCTGCCAAAAGTTGAGTTATTCCCGGCAGAATCAACAATTCCTCTAACGATGCTTTTTGAATATTTTCTAGGCTCCCGAATTTTTTTAAAAGCATTAAACGACGTTTTTTCCCAATTCCCGGGATTAATTCCAGAGGCGATTCCAAAGTTTTCTTTCCGCGTAACTTGCGGTGGTAAGAAATTGCAAATCTATGCGCTTCATCACGAATACGCTGCATTAAAAAACGGGAAGGAGAATTTTCATGAAAAAGTACAGGCTTTTTATGTTGTGGCAAATAAACTTCATCGGTAACCAGATTGTTGCGAAATTTTCCTTTTGCAATACAAACCAGATCCAACCGGTCCACGAGGTTAAGTGCTTGCAAAACATCGTGCCCCGCATTTAAATGGCCTTTACCTCCATCAATAAGTATGAGATTTGGTAAGGGAACATTTTCTTTAAGTAAGCGGCTGTAGCGTCGAGTCATCACTTCTCTTAACATTGCATAATCGTCTATGCCTTTTACTGTGGAGATTTTATAGCGACGGTATTTGGATTTTTCGGCCAAGGCGTTCTCGAAGACTACCATTGATCCGACCGCATGCGACCCTGAGATATTTGACAAATCAAAACCCTCAATGATCTCGGGAAAATGCTTCAAATTCAAAGCAGTTTGTAATTCTTCCAGGGAACGTGTTCCCACTTCTCCTTTATCACTTTCCATTCTCATTGCGAAACTAGCGTTTTCTTCTGCCATTTTTATCAGGTCGCGCTTTTTCCCTATTACAGGTACTTCTATACTCACGCATGTGCCTTTTTTGTCAGATAACCAGCTAGCAATTAAATCGGCATCTTCTATAGGATGTGGCAACAAAACTGCTGCCGGCAGTATGCTCTCGTCAGCATAATATTGTTTTAGGAATGAAGAAAGTGTCTCATCTTCCTCCATTTCTTTACGCGATTTTAATTTAAATATCTTTTCTCCCAACATTTTTCCAGAACGAATGATTAAGACTTGCGCCATGGCTTGATCCTTTTCCGAGCAATAAGCAATCACATCCTGATCTTCTAATGAGGTGGAAATTATTTTCTGCTTATCGATTACCGTTTGCACAGCAGATATTTTATCTCGGAGAACAGCGGCCTCTTCATATCTTGTTTCAACGGATGCTGCTTCCATCTTTGTCTTCAGATCTTTTAGTAAAGTTGTATTTTTACCTTTAAGAAATAGTGAAACATCCTGCACTATTTCTGAATAGTCCTGAGAAGAAACTAAACCCGCGCAAGGCGCAAGGCATCTTCCCATCTGATGATTCAGGCAAGGGCGACGCATAGGACTACCATCTAATTTGTCTTTACTCTGCCGAAGAGGAAAGATTTTATAAATCAGTCTAATGGTTTCGCGGACTTCCTTCACCATGGTGTAAGGCCCAAAATAAGTTGCCTTGTCTTTTTTGACGCGACGCACCACTTCTAATCGAGGAAATTTTTCCTGCGTAGTCAAACGTAAATAGGGATAATGCTTATCATCTTTAAGTAATACATTATATTTCGGTTGATGTTTTTTTATGAAATTGCTTTCAAGTATCAGTGCTTCCGCCTCTGTTTTTGTTGTTAAAAACTTGATATCATCGACCTTGTCTAAAAATATTCGCGTTCGAGGATGCAAGTTCCTAGAGTTTTGAAAATAAGAGCGTACGCGGTTTCTTAAAACCTTGGCCTTACCTATATAAAGAATTTCCGCCCGGTGATCCTTCATGATATAAATTCCGGGTAGCTTTGGAATACTCTCTATAATATCTTTGAATTTTTTTTCCAAGGAATGCCTCCCATATGACTTCCATCTATTACCTTAAAAATATACTCCGAATTGCATGAAGACCGAAAATAATAATCAACGCGGATTCTGGGGCAGTCGATTTGGATTCATTCTAGCTGCGTCCGGCTCTGCAATCGGGCTTGGTAATATCTGGAAGTTTCCTTATATAGTAGGTGAAAATGGCGGTGGCGCATTCGTTCTCATTTATCTGATTTGTATATTTATTATTGGCACCCCCATTATGTTGGCAGAATTTACCTTGGGTCGAAAGACCAACCTAAACCCTGTCGGTGCATTCAATTCTCTCAAACCCAACTCTGCATTTACCAGTATCGGATATATGGGGGTATTAGCCGGATTTCTTATTCTCTCCTTTTATGGAGTTGTGGGCGGTTGGACATTTGCATATGTGGTCAAATCTGTGACCGGAAGCGTTTTGTCATTCACCTCTCCTAAAGAAGCAGGGGTTTTTTTCGGAAATTTTATCAGCAATACAGGAGAAGCGCTTTTTTACCATGCCTTGTTCATGGGTCTTTGTATTGCCATTGTGCTCCGGGGAGTGCACGGTGGCATTGAAAGAGCATGTGAAATTTTAATGCCTACCCTGGTTCTTTTTCTATTTCTCCTGATGATTCGTTCACTCACTCTCCATGGCGCAATGGAAGGGGTAGGATTTTATTTGAATCCTGACTTCAGTAAAATAAACGTCAATACCGTACTTATCGCTTTGGGGCAGGCATTTTTTTCTCTTAGTCTGGGTATGGGATGTATGATCACCTACGGCAGTTACCTTTCTGAAAAAGAAAATCTAACCTCTTCCACCGTTTATGTGGTGATGTTCGATACCCTCATCGCACTATTAGTCGGAATGGTAATTTTCCCCGCAGTGTTCGCGATGGGACTAGAACCGACAGAGGGCCCGAGCCTCGTATTCAGTGTGTTACCTGCTGTTTTTACCAGCATGCCAATGGGCCATGTGGTATCCATAATATTTTTTACTCTGCTGGCAATTGCCGCAATAACATCGGGTATTTCTTTGTTAGAAGTTGTTGTTGCCTATTTCATCGATCAACGTGGATGGCAGCGAAAAAAAGCCGTGATCATTGTCGGTTTGTCTATTTTTGTATTTGGGATACCCAGCGGTTTATCTTTTGGTGCCATGGCAGAGTTAAAACTCGTGGGCATGACTTTCTTTGATCATGTCGATAATATTGCCTCCAACTACCTGCTGCCATTAGGAGGAATGTTAACGGCGATTTTTGTAGGCTGGGTCTGGGGAACCAATAATGCACATGTAGAAATTGAAAAACATAAAAACAAATTTAATTTCCCTTGGGCGCAATGCTGGGAATTTTTGATCCGTTATATAACTCCCTTAGCCGTCGGCATCGTTTTTCTTGCGAAGGTTTTACCTTAAAGAAAATTTTGTTTTCACTTTGCTTTTTGCATACCATTTAATTTTTACACTCTTTTGCTTTATTGAAAAGTCTTTGAGCCCATTCATTATCACCCAGTGTTTCGCGCAAACTTTCACCAAGGCAAAAGAAGTCGATACTATCTTCAGCTGTGGCCTCCGCCTTTTTATAGGCGCGATCTGCTCTCTCTCCATCCCCTAACTTTTCTATAAAACACTCCGCCAGAGTGATGAGATCGCAACAGTCCTCCGCCTTTCCTTCAGCTTTATGGTATAACTCGCTGGCCCATTCTTCGTTGCCTAATTTTGCGAAGACGTTATCTGCAAGTTCATAATAATCCGAAAACTCTTCCGCCTTCTCCTCAGCTTTTTTATAAACATTAAATTGCCATTCTTTATCTTCAAGAATCTCTGATACGCTTTCAGCAAGGTCACACAGCTCACGAATATTTTCCGGTTGGGTTTCTGCCTTTTGAAATAATTTCTTGGCCCATTCCTTATCTCCTAATGATTCAAAAATACTGTAAGCCAACCAATTCAAGTCCAGACTGCTCTCTACTCTATCCTCGGCCTCCTCATAAATTTTTATAGCCCAGTTTTTATCATTGAGTGTAAAAGCAATGCTATAGGCCAGCCAATTCAAATCCAGGCAATCTTCTACCTTTTCCTCCGCTTTTTTGTAAACACGCCTGGCCCAATCGTCCTCACCCGCTTCTGCCAGTTGATCTGCAACCTGTTTAAGATCACAAGCATCCTTAGCATTGGCCTCTAAGGTTTTAAATTTCTGAGTAAGATATTCATCTCTATTCGCTGGCTCTTGAAAAGTCGACGTTTCTTCTTTTTTAGGTTGCTCTTCGTTGCTAACCAACTTGTAATATTCTAGATAATGTATTTTTTCTCCAGCATAAATGAAACTTTTTTCATATTTTGATTTAGGAAGATGCCTTCTCTCATAAAAAATGCCGTTTATGTTTTGAAGCAAGGATTCGTTATTGAAATACTCCAATATCTCATTTGCATAGGTTTGACTGTCTGTAGCAAGATATACTTTCCCCTGGGGAGCCAACTTTTGTGTAATTTGCTTTACCAATTCGGGTTGAATTAGCCTACGTTTAAGATGTCGTTTCTTAGGCCAGGGGTCAGGGAGATTGATATATATCGAATTTAATTCGTCGGCATGAAACAGATACGAGAGTTTTTCCCGGGCATCACCAAAAACAACGCGTATATTTTCTAACTGAGAGGAATGAATACGTGCAAGTAATTTTTGGATACCGTCCTGGGAGAAGTCAATTCCAACAAAATTACTGTTCGGCTCCCTTTTAGCCATGGCGATTAAAAAATCTCCCATGCCAAAACCAATCTCTAAGTTTAAAGGATGATTGTTTCCAAATTGGCGTTGCCAATCCGGAGCCTCTATAGCATCAATAAAGTAAGGGTCTTCCACCACAAAACTGGTAGAAGAGGGTCTGGCCGTCAGTAATCCCATGGCAAATTGGGCCTTTAAAGTTTATTCAATTCAAAGAATACTTTTTATTATCTCTCAATAATTTTAGAACTTTGCTCAAGTCTTCAGTGGGAAATTTGCAGATATTATTTTCACAGACGTAAACGATCGTCCGTCCAGCGATATTGGTTTTGTTTTCGAACACGGGAAAGGATGATTTTTTGTTTGGAGCAATATAGCCCAAGGTTTTATTGGGTATGAATTCATCATGCAACATTTGAATGATTGCATCTTTGTCTTTAGATAATTTTGGTCCCACCACAACCACTTCTTTCGATCTATCTAAATAAAAATCTAAAGCGATGAACATCTGCGCGAAAGCGTTATGGGAACGGCTCATCATTTCTCCTGCTAAAATAAAAATAGTTTTGGCTTTTTCCCTATATGGTTGGTGCAGTGTGAAATTGAACAGCCTTAATAGATTGAGTGCTGATACTGCGTTACTATTCGGGCGGGCATTATCATCAAATCGTTTATTTCGGACAGGTAACAAACTCGCTTCTTCCGAAAAATAATAGCCCCCAGTTTTTTTATCCCAAAAAATCTCATCTTGCTTCTTCTGTAATTCATTCGCCCAACTCAACCATTGTTCATCAAAATCTGATTCATAAAGATCAATCAAACCTTGAACCAGGTAAGCATAATCATCGAGACTGGAAGTGAACTTCGCCTCACCTTCTCGAAATCTTCTCCCCAACCTCCCTTTCTCATAAAGATTCTCTTTAATAAACTGTGCTGAATTTTGTGCGGCTTTTAGGTATTCGTCATCCTGTAATACTTGCGCGGCTTTTGCCAGAGCGCTTATCATTAGACCGTTCCAGGCAGTGAGAACTTTATCATCTTTAAACGGGCGTTCTCGTTTTTCCCGAATTCTTAATAATTTTTCTTTAAGAGCTTTTACATCTACGCTATTACTACTTGCCCAACTTATTTCTTTATTGAGATGGAGTATATTTTTTCCAGTTTCTTCAAAATTACCACCGGAGGTTACGCCAAATATTTTATAGACCTTTTGATACTCTTCCAGTGTCAGGAGTTTTCTAAGCTCTGCATCCGACCAGACATAATACGTCCCCTCCTCTCCTTCACTATCTGCATCTTCGGCCGAGTAAAACCCGCCTTTTGGGTCGGTCATATCTTTTAAAACATAATCAAGAACACCACGCACTACAGATTCGAAAACTTTATTCCCTGTAACCTGATAACCTTCAAGATAAACCATTGTCAAAGCTGCCTGGTCGTAGAGCATCTTTTCAAAATGCGGAACCAGCCAGATATCATCTGTTGAATAACGGTGGAATCCGCCAGCAAGATGATCGTAAATCCCCCCTCGCGCCATATGCTTTAGCGTGGAAGCCATCATTTTTATCGCGTGCTTGTCTCCCGTACGCTGGGCGATGCGTAACAAGAGCCGTAATTTCATCGTTGGTGGGAATTTCGGTGCTAGGCCAAAACCGCCATTTACTTCGTCGTAACTGATGACAAATTTTTTATAAAAATCTTTCATCATTTTCTCATCCAACGTAACCGCTTGCGTGGAAATGCGATCTCCTGCTTCAATAAATTTTCTAACAGTACTGCTCACCAATTTTATTTTTTCCGGTTGATCCTTCCATGCAGAACCCAATGCATCAATAATTTGAATTAGTTGAGCTTTTGGAAAGTAAGTACCACCAAAGACAGGAGTTTTTTCCGGGGTCATTATTACGGTTAAGGGCCAGCCTCCTTTCCCTGTCATTGCCTCCACTACGTTAATATAAAACTGATCGACATCGGGATGCTCCTCCCGGTCTACTTTTATGCATATGAAATTCTCGTTCAACAGCGCGGCAACCTCCTCATCTTCAAACGACTCTTTTTCTAGTACATGGCACCAGTGACAAGTCGAGTAGCCTATGCTTAAAAAAATGGGCTTGTTTTGATCTTGAGAAGCTTGGAGTGCCTCTTCACCCCATGCGTACCAATGGATAGGATTGCTCTTGTGCTGCAGTAGGTAAGGACTTTTCTCGTGGATAAGGCGATTGTATGATTTTTCAGGAAAGGCCTCACCATAAAAAAAGAAGACCATTATTGCCATCAAGATTGGAATAAGTAGAAAGAAAAAACGCTGCATTCAATGCCTAATAAATATGATTTATAAAGCAGGTTATCATAAATCAGAACTCTTGTTAGAAAATGAACGTGCGGAAATTTCGAAACCAAATACAAAAGAATTGGTTAGGTAAACCGACTGCCTTTTCCGGTGAGTTGTTGTTGTGGGAGAAGAACTTCTTTGCCCTGACAACCTTCTATCTGACCAATAACCTGACAAGGGAGGTTGTGGGTTTTACAAATTTTAGTGATAGCCTCCAACTCATTTGTACTTTCGACGACTAGACAAAAACCTGTGCCCATATTAAAGACTTCAAACATCTCTGCTTCGCTCACTCCACCCCTATCTTGAATGAGATTAAAAATTTTATGTACGGGCTGCGGGGTATCTATGACAAATCTAATATCATCAGATTCCACACGATTGAGATTGCAAAATCCACCACTGGTTATATGAACCATAGCTTTAAGATCGATTCCTGAGTCCAGCATTTCCATAACTGGTTTTACATAGATTTTTGTAGGCTCCAACAATGCCTCTCCCAAAGTCTGGCCAAGAAATTGATCGTACTCATTAACGCGAGATTTTTGTTCTTCGATGGTTTCACCCAACAAAACGCGGCGGGCCAATGTCAGACCATTAGAATGAACCCCGCTTGATGCCAACCCAACAATCAGGTTTCCAGGTTTTATATCTTTTCCTGTATTTACCTTGTTGAGTGAAACATGGCCAATGCACGCCCCAATAAGGTCTATCCCAGAGATGATTTCTTTGATCTGGGAAATTTCCCCACCGGAAATACTGATGTTTGATTGCCGTGCACCTTCTGCCAAACCCTGGCCTAGTTGGTTAAAAACTTCAGGGTCGGTATGCGAACAGGCAATATAGTCCACCATGCTGACGGGTCGCGCACCCACACAAATTACATCGTTCACATTCATTGCCACACAATCAATACCAATGGTGTCATACCGATTGAGAAGCTCAGCAACCATTATCTTTGTTCCCACACCATCTGTGCCAAAGGCAATGCCTTCACCGTTACCAAGGTCGATGACATTGGCAAAATAACCTATATCAGCAGCAAGCGGATAGCGATTACTAAACCCACGTGTTGGTAAAACATGCTTGAGCAAACCAGAAAGTGCGGTCTCTGCTCCCTGACTGGAAACACCGCTCTTATCATATTGGGATTTTGCAGATTCAGACATTAATCTATAAAATTTTTAACAAATTTATCTTTGAAAGCTATCATACCTCCTCCAGATCATGTTTGATACATTTTTGTTTTCTATTGATCCTATTAAAATGTTCGGCTGTTTTTCATCATACCCAAAAAACAAATAGTCAGGTTTACAGCCAACCCTATGATCCCTGAATGGATGCCGCTAACGCTGCTCCAACCCAGTGCAATCAATATCATTGTTACCGCAAGACCCATTAGCAATCCCGTTATTACCGTTTTAGCATTTAACGATTTGCTATGAACACCTAGATAAATTGCCGGCACACATTGAACTAATAATTCAAACTTGATCTTTAGGAGTTGTATTAGGTTCCCCTCATAAGCCAATGCAGCCCAAACTAGTGGAAACATAAAAATCCATGTTATGTATTTTCCGACTCGGGTTAAGTGCCCTTGATCAGCATCAGGTCGAAAAGTTTTCCCATAAATATCGTTAGTAATCATAGAACTGATACTGAGTAAAGCAGAATCAGCTGTTGACATTACTGCCGCTAATAAAGATGCAAAGATGATCACCACCAACCAGTAACCGAAGGCAGACTCACGCATGAGTTCCAAACACATTTGGGTTAATACCGTTTCGGAAGGGATGAGCCCGCTTTCCGAAAACTCATTTTCTAAACCAGGAAGATGGGCTGCCATGAGTAGTCCTATCATCACGGAAACTAGAGCGGTGATTAAAGGCATGAAAGCCATTGTTGCCAATGAGCGCTTTAGAATTCCGGCATTTCTGGAAGCATAAACCCTTTGGATCGCCTGCGGATAAATAGCAGCACCCAGCCCTACCAATAAAACAAAACTGATCCAGTTTCGGGCCCCTTCTGCATTAGGGGGTCTAATTTTATGGAGAGTTTCAGGATTACTCGCTAACTTATTAATCGTGTCGGTAATACTACCGAATTGAGAAAATGACAAACCCATCAGAATAATGAAGCCGACAAGTAACATGCCGCCCTGAATAGCATCGGTCCAAGCAACGCTTCGCATGCCTCCCAAAGACTCATAGATAAGCATTACCAGCGCTAAACCAATCACTCCTGCCCATACGGGAACTCTTCCCTGTGAGATTCCTGCAAACGCGGTTCCCAGTGTTCGCATTTGTGCCAGAGTAAAGTTTGCAAGCGCATAAATCATAATCAATGTCACCAGAATTCTCAAAGCCTGGCTTTGATAACGATGATAAATAAAGTCACCGGGAGTCAGAAATTGGTTTTCACGACTCAAACGATACAGTTGTGGAGCAAAAAATAAATAGCAAACAACAATTGCGGTCATGAAATGAACACAAACCAAGAAGCTCAAACCATTTCGGTAGGTCGCTCCGCTGAATCCTAATAAGGTATTTCCGCTGTATTGGGTAGCGTACAGGGTGAGAAAAAGAATGGTAAAACCAAGGTTACGCCCTGCCAAAAAAAAATCCTGCATATCGTCTTTTTGTCTTTGCTTGTGGGCATAAAAACCAATACCAAGAAGACTTAAAACGTAAGCGGCAACAAAGACCAACGCACCAGGACCAAAAGGGAGGGCTTCAGTCATTATGGTCTCCTTGGTCATCCGGATCCTGCCAAACCCGAAGGATAACAACAGCAACAAATAGACTGGTAAGGATACTGACTAAAAGAGCAAATACTGCCCAAGCGGGAACTCCAAACCAGTTTCCTGTTATTGGCCAGATTGGGGTCATTGCAAGAAACAGAGCTAAAATTCCTATCCCCACCCAAGGGACCCGAATAGGATCTTTAAAACTATTTTGATATTTCATTTGAAAAATTTAATTGATTATAAAAAACAACAAAAATACTATTGCTCAATTTATCAACACGCTGAAATATGATTAATACCATTCAACTCTCTAATACTCGTAATTTTCTTTACTTTAATACCGGGCTAACATTTCACCATCTCATCCTAGCCGAAACAAAAATCTAGTCTCCTCATTGAAAATTGCCTCCAATATAACAGATACACTCTCCCCCCCCAGCAAAACAATAGTTTATTATCATCCCAAGTATGGCCTAACCCTTATATTTTTAACCCGCTTGCGTGTTCATGGTTTCGGTGGCACAATTATCTGATGAATATCTTTTTTAGCTTACCGGTTATCGTTTTGTCTTTAATCTCAACCGCACCTGCTTGGTCTGACGAACCAAAAACTTTTGGGTTAAAAAACGCAAAACCTTTCTATAATCCGAAAAAAATAGCTGCGTCGGAAACACCAGTCGCCAACGCAAAAATCCAGCAACTATACAAAGCCATAGAGTCTGGGGATTTGGAAAATACGAAACGTTTACAAATTGGTGTCGATATTAATTTTCAAGATAGAAATGGTATAACCCCTCTTTATCTTGCCGTTTTTCATAATCAATCAAAACTAGTCTCCTATTATTTACTAAACAAAGCGGACATAAATCTAGCGGACAATGATGGTCTTGCCCCTCTTCATGTCGCGGGTTTAGAAAACTTGCCAGAGATGGTGAGATTACTTCTAGATAACGGCGCCGAGTTAAATGCAACCGATAGAGATGGGTATACCCCACTACATATAGCTATAGACCAAAATAGTTTTAATGCCGCCGATGAGTTATTAGTAGCAGGTGCAGACGTTAACTCTCGAGCGGAATGGAAGCACACCCCTCTTCATACTTCCGTTTCAACGGGTAATATACAAATGGTTGAAAAAATTCTAGTCGAAGGTGCGCAAATAAATGCAAAAGATAGATTAGGACGCACGCCTTTACATTGGGCTGCCGAGAAAGGGCATCTGCGTATCGCAAAAATTTTAATTGCAAGAGGCTCGGATATTAATGCTCCCGATAATATAGGTGAAACACCCATGCATGATGCTGCACAATGGGACAAAAAAGATATTGTCGAGCTACTCATATCAAAAAAAGCCAACGTAAATATAAAAGGATCAGATGGGCGCGCACCACTTCATTTAGCAATTGCCAATGGGAATATCGACATTGCCGAAATATTAAAAACTAACGGTGCCATTTTATAATTACCCTTTTTAAGCAATGCTCCAGATCTTTAAACTTTTAACTATTTTTTTTGTTGTATCAACATCGGCTTTGTTTTTTATGAAGGGTATTCTTTGGACGCTTCTTCAATGGGGAGCAAAATTTGCGGTTCCCTTGGCTCTGATCTTATGCGTGATTTATGTATGGGGTTTCTTTTTAGTCCAATCAATTGAGGGTATCAAAATTCCTAAATTAGCCTTAGTCTGGATTTGGGCAATTGGTTTTAGTGAAATATTATT
>CAJWOD010000012.1 GCA_913044145.1 uncultured Nitrospina sp.
AGCTTTATGTTGTTGACCCGTGTAAGAACAGGGATGCGACCTTCATTAGCAATTCGCTTTCCCATCATAATAGCACCCGTCTGAAAAATAGATTCAAATATCAAAACTCCAGGCATGATAGGTCGGTCGGGATAATGACCCCGAAAAAATGATTCTTCAGGATCAATTGCTTTTTCAGCTTTGATTGTGTCAGTAGTTTCTTCTGTTACTTTATCAACAAACAAAAACGGGGGGCGATGTGGAATATATTGAAGAAAATCTTGCGACATTATTATAAGCCCCCAGTTACCTCTAATACAGATCCGGTGATGTAAGAAGATTCTTTTGAAGCTAGAAAAAGTACTGGAGCGACAACATCTTGTGCAGAACCAAAGCGTTTTAGAGGAATCTGTTGTTTATAGGCATTCTTTTGTTCATCGGGTAAATCGGCAATGAAATCTGTATCTATAAAACCAGGTGAAACGCAATTTACCGTAATTTTTCTGCTGGCCACTTCTTTGGATAAGGATTTAACCAAGGCCACTTGCCCTGCTTTCGATGCAGCATAGTTAGCTTGTCCAGCAAAACCAAATTTACCAACCGGGGAAGTAAGGGTAATGATACGACCGTATTTTTGACGCATCATACACTGGACAGCAAGCTTGCAAACATTAAAGGCACCAGTCAAATTAGTATCAATAACATTTCTCCAGTCTTCCGTTTTCATCATACCGACAATGGAATCAGCACGGATTCCTGAGCTGACAACAACGATTTGCAAAGCCCCATGTTTACTTTCAATTTCCTTAAAAAATTTTTCAACTTTATGATAATGGGTGACATCAAACTTGTGAATGTCTAGATATTTTGCATGCGCTGAATTTGTTTCAATAAACTTTTGAGCTTCTTTTTCATTGCTCCGATAGGTGGCGATGACCTTTGCCCCTGCTTTGAGAAATGCTTCAGAAACAGCTCGGCCGATACCACGAGTGCCCCCAGCAACAACAGCGGTCTGTCCTTTAAAGTCGAATTTCATTGAACAATATTAAAGTAAATTTTTGAAAGAAGGAAGAAAAGAAAGGGGCTATCTTACTTATGCTGTAACGAGACTTGGACTTCTTTGTCTCAAAAATTTATCTGTTTCATTGGCTACAATCACCCCATAATTGGCAGCTCCTAGCCAACCAGACATAATGATACCCACAGATCCGGCGTGAAACAGGCCGTTTATTTGTTTAGGAAGGTCACGGCTGACCTTAAGCCCTTCAAACTTAGTTCCGAAAGACGTACCCGATGGATGCAGGGTGTAACGTTTAAAAGTTTTTGGCGTTGAAGCTTCAATGTGATCTATTTTTTTGCGGATATCAGGCACATATTTTTCCAATGCATTGAGGGTGGTTTGCTCCAAATCGTTTTTATCGCGTAGATATTCTTTTTCACTGAGATTAGCCCAGTCTTCATATCTTGCGTTTGTAGAGGATACTATGGAATATCGATCGGTTCCCGGTCGAATTTCAGGATAATAAAATGAAAAAGTACGGCTGGTAATATCCTTACTTAATATTTTTTCTGTGCAGTACTCTTCGGCCTCAGATGAAAATAGAAGGTCGCCGACATGAGGAATTTTTTCACCTTTTTTAACTCCCATATAGACCTGACAACTTGAATTATTAAGCCGAACATTTTTTACATCTTTAATATATTCTGGGCCAAACTTTTCCTCACCCACGAGTTGCTCGATAGTCGTCATGATATTGGAATTTGAAAGAACGGATTTGCAGGCAATATCTTGACCGTTTATGCGAACTCCTTGCACTGTTTTATCTTCTACATAAATTTTTTCAACCATACAGTGGGTGCGTATGTCCACTCCATTTTGTAAAAGTTCCTTTTTCATTTCCTTAATCAGGTGGTCGGTGCCGCCCTGATAGGTGAAGACCCCTTTATCCATAAAGTTCGAGAAGACTATGCCATAGGTTATTGCTGGATCATCAAGTGTTGAACCATTCGCATATGTGATGGGTTCCATAAGGAATCGCCAAACATCGGTGCGGCCAGGAAAATATTTTTCAAACAACTCACGTGTAGTCATGACTATGTCATCGTAAAAATTCATTCCACGGGCGGTTTGAAAGAATTCGTCTATAACCTCCTTAAGTATGCCGAAACGTTCCTTTAGTATATGGCTGAAATCTAATTTATCGAAAGAGGTATTCACAGAAAATTGGGGGTTATCGAAACGGACGTTTTTGAGTTGAATAACCCGGTTGGAGATATCTTGTGACCAGTATTTCCGAAGCGTTTTAATCATTCCGCAAGGAAAACCATGCAGGGAAATATCCATGATATGCCCCCCCTTGCGCTTGAACCAAGTTGCCATTCCTCCGAGGTTATAATGGTGTTCGGCCAGCAAGACTTTATGACCCAGCTTGGCAAGGAGGTTGGCGGAGGTCATGCCCGCTAAGCCGCTTCCTATGACAACCGTGTCGTACGCCGACCGAATGTCTTTTAACCAGTTTCGTTGCAGTTGTGGTTTATTCATTCACTTTTCGCATTTCAATTATTGCTTACGCTTATTTCCGTAAAACATGGAGATTGGCCATTGAAATACCACTCAATGTGGCCCCAATAATGCCTAAAAACCCCTGGTCCGTTCCACAGATAAATAGGTTTTTAACAGGAGTTTTACCATTTTTTATTTTACGTGGAGACCCATAAACTGCTCCGTTAAGGTGGCCGGTATATTTTTTTATGGTCTTCGGCGTAAACGAATCTAAAAATACCATATTATCCCTAAAATCGGGGAAAAATGTGAATACCGATTCCAGCGCCTTATTTCGCCATTTTTTTTTGGCTGCGATATAGTCGCTTCGCGGTAATGAGTTCCATTGGGCAAAGTTTGCCATATTGGTTAGTCGAATCAGACCCTCTTTCAGGGGTTGAGGGTAATTAAAATTATTAGAACAGCAGAGAACCCCCGAAGTAATGCTGATCATTTCATCAGGCACTTTATAGTCAAATTTTGGCTGGGTAGAAAAAAAGACGATGCTCTTGTCATAACCCAAATCTCGTGGTTCTCGATCGACAACAAATAAAGACTCCATAAAAGAAACCTGACCGGTTTCACAATCTTCTGTTTCATATAACTTTGGGGAGCAACATTTCAAAGTTTCCACATAACCGATAGAAGAAATGACCTTCTCGCAGACCAACTTCTCGCCATTTTCAAGGTTTATAGATTCTACAGTTCCTTTTTCTGCATTGATGGAAGTTACCCCAGACCCCATACGTAACTCTCCACCCAGTTGTTTGAACCTTTCTTCAAGCAAATGCAATATGTAATTCATCCCACCCACTGGCTTAGCGAAGCCTTCTACAAAGATACTTTTGAACATGATGACGAACTGGTAAAAATCCATATCGCCCTCACGGGCGTTACCGTAATACATCAAAGGGCAGTTTAGCATGTCGATTAAAATAGGGTTTCTTATAAAACGTTCCAGAATAGGACGGGACTCTAACACTTCTTGATTCTTCAGATTTAGCTCGTCAAATGAAAGAATTTTTTCAACGAGTTTGTTGAACCCATCAATTTCTTGCGGGAACTGATCGGCGACATCCTGCCGAAAAAACTCAAAATCATTGGTGAAGCGCAAAACGTGTTCTGGAAAGCGGATTTCTGAAATATGTTGCTGGCAAAGGCGAAAATCGTCATGACTAAAGCGCAGTTGCTTGAGAAGTTTACCAAGGGGTGAATTACGAACTCCTTTCGGAGTGAAGTTGGTCATTGCATGTAAGCCAACATCAAAAGTTCGATTCTTGCGGACATAATAAGAGTTCAAACCACCCAACACGGTGTGTTTTTCAACGATACAAACTTTTTTGTTGAACATGGCCAGGCGAATGCCCGCAGCCAATCCGGACAGGCCGGAACCTATAATTATCGCATCGTATCCCATAGGTTATATAGTATAGATCAACTATTAATTAAACGCTGGCAGTTTCATCACCATAATTTGAATTAGATGGGGTTTTTTGGATCAAAAATGCGGGAGGGAAGATCTAGCTTGCAGCAAGTCTGTCTTTCAATAGTGGTTGCAGGTAGGTAATGCAACCAGCCAATGTAGCTAAATGCTCATAATCTTTTTCAGGAACTTCAATGTTAAAACGCTTTCTCAGTTCCATAACAATATCTAGAAAATCCATAGAGTCCAGATCAATCTGGTCCCTTAACTTGGTATTGTCATCAATTGAGCTGATATCCTCATCGGGAGCGATATCCTCAAGTATGTTCAAAATGATCTGCCGTACTTCGTCAATGGTCATTAATAATCTCCTTAATACGCCTGATTTTAGTTTAAGGTTTAGTAGATTTCAAGCCTAAAATCAGTAGCCGACTGTCACTGAAGACTTAGCGAAATTTACCATTTCACAGACAATATTTGTTGATTGGTTAGGCTATAAGGACCCCTAAGTAGCCCTTTTTGTCGGTTCTTAGTTTATATATTAAAAATCATATAAGCATGAGGATATGTTAATTACCAATTGCGGGACTAAAAATTTGGGCCTAAAAATGAATTTTTCTCCATTATTGAGATTTCACCATAGGGGGTTTCTGGGACTTTATTCTTTCGATACGACGACGTGCTTCAGCTGAGTGTCTCGGGCTGTTGGGGTATTGGGCCAGAAAGACTTCATACTCTTCCAGCGAGTTGGATCTTTTCACTTGTTCAAAAATATTATTCACCATTGTTTGGATTTGCAATACCACTTTTTTACGTTCAGGCTCCTCAGATAGCTTTGCGATGCGTTTTAAAGATTGGATAGCAGTGTCATAATCTTTATTCTCACGTAATAGCGTTACCTGAAACCGCAAAGTTCGTTTTAAATTTTCTTTAATTTTTTGGTCAAAGGGTTCGAGGTCTAGGCCGGTTTCAAAAGCGGAAAGAGCCAGAGATAACTGGCCGTTAGCATAATAAACCATACCCAAATTGTTATAACCTCGAAATGACCTCGGGTTGTTTTCTAAAAAGCGTGTCCAGAGACCTATGGAAGATTTCAGTTTGTTATTTCTTTTTTGTTGCAATGCCAGAGAAAATAACTTTCGTTCAGATATTAGCAGGTGCTCGGGTGGCATTTCAAAATAAGGATTTGCAGCTTGGGGAGCCTTAGCGCAAGAACAGGCCCCTAACAAAAAAACCAATATTAAAAAATGCCGAACCGCAAATAACCTCATAAAATCAATACTCCTCTAAATTATTTTTCCGTCAATAAAACTTGACTTGTATTTTGTATGAAATAATCTTATCTTAGCATGATCACTAGGGGCGTTTTTAAACTGAGAGTCCTTTTTACCGGACGACCCTTTGAACCTGATCTGGATCATACCAGCGAAGGGAAGTGAAGCCATCTGAAAAGATACGCTGCATTTCCTTAGTCTGGTTTGGGATGCGGCTTTTTTTATATCCCCCCTTATTTCTTTTCAGGTTCCACTTTAATATTGGTCGAGTTTTTCGAAGACTTAATAAGCTGACCGGCTATTGTTTCAGGAGAATTTTTTCGTGGAATTAACCATCAATGGTGAAAAACGAGAGATTATAAAAAGCCAGAACCTTTCTGATTTAGTAAAAGAACTGGATATCAAGGCACCCAATTTTGCCATGGCCCTGAATCAGCAAGTTGTTCCTAAATCAAAATACTATTCGACTATTATTAAAGAAAATGATCAGATAGAAATCGTCCATGCAGTCGGAGGCGGTATTTAATCAATATTTTTATTTTAATGTTTGGAGAATATGAACAAGAATAAAGAGTTTATGAAAATAGGCGACAAAACCTTTCATTCAAGGTTGATTGTCGGCACAGGAAAATACAAAGACTTTAATGAAACTCGGAAAGCTATAGAAATTTCTGGTGCCGAGATGGTCACTCTGGCTGTGCGCCGCATTGAATTGGATAAAAATAAAGACTCTATTCTCAATCATCTCGATCCCAAGAAATACACCTTTCTCCCCAATACAGCTGGCTGCTATTCGGTTAGGGACGCAGTGATGACCTGTGAGCTGGCAAGAGAGGCAGGACTTGGTAATATTGTCAAAGTAGAAGTAATTGGTGATGAGAAAACCCTATTCCCCGATAACGAAGCAACCCTGGAGGCTTCGAAACTTTTAATTAAAGATGGTTTTCATGTGTTGCCCTATTGTACTGACGATGTTGTACTCTGCAAGAAATTGGAGGATGCAGGGTGCTCAGCGGTTATGCCACTTGCCGCTCCTATAGGATCAGGATTGGGTATAAGAAACCCTTATAATATTAAATTGATTTTGCAAGCTGTTAAATGTCCCGTCATCATTGATGCGGGTGTTGGAACTGCTTCGGACGCAAGTCGTGCAATGGAGCTGGGTGTCGACGGAATTTTAATGAACACTGCTATTGCCGGCGCGAAGGATCCATTAAAAATGTCCATGGCAATGAAAATGGCAGTAGAGTGCGGGCGAATGGCTTATGAAGCAGGAAGAATTCCCAGAAAACTTTATGCTTCAGCGAGCAGTCCGATGGATGGGTTGATTGACCTTTAACTTTTAAGACGAAATGAAGACATCACAACACAACGACCTTGATTTTTTGCATGTCTATCTCATTTCAGATTTTAGCCGTCATCAAACAACGCGAGTAAAGGAGCAAGTAGAAAAAGCATTGCAGGGCGGGGTGCGGGCGTTACAACTTAGAGAAAAAAATTTAGGCCCAAAAGAGTTACTTGCACAAGCTCTTGAATTAAAGCCAATCATTAAAAAATATGATGCAAAACTTTTTATCAACGACCGTGCTGATATTGCTAAAATTGCCGGTGCGGATGGGGTTCACCTCACTGAGACCAGTGTTCCGGCAGGTGAAATAAAAGCTAATTTTAGTAACCTTATAATAGGGGTTTCGACCCATACAAAAGAAGGGGCGCTATTAGCAGAGGCAGAAGGAGCTGATTTCATCACCTTCAGCCCAATTTATGAAACGCCATCAAAAATTCATTTTGGACCTCCGCAAGGAACGCACCGACTCGGTGAAATCGTAAAATCAGTTCACCTTCCCGTACTGGCCTTGGGAGGAATTAAACTAAACCACGTTCCCGAAGTTCTGGAGCAAGGCGCTCATGGAGTTGCCGTGATTTCAGGTATCTGGGACTCACAAGATATAAAACAACAGGCATTTGAATATATGCTTCATTTTGGAGGAGTAACATCATGACAACATCTAACGGCAATGGAAACAGAAACGGAAACAGACATGGCGCTACAGATGAAAAAGTAAATATTTCGACCGATCCGATTTCTCCCAAATCGAAAAAAGTCTATGTTTCAGGAACAATTCATTCAGATATTAAGGTACCGTTCCGAGAGATTTCTCTTTCGGCTTCCACAACCGTAAACGGCAACGGCAACGGCAATGGAAATGGATATCATATTGAACAAGATGAAAGTTCGTTGATCGTTTACGATACATCAGGACCCTACACTGATCCTGATGTAAAAATCGATATTCGAGAAGGACTCGATCCCATTCGTTTGCCGTGGATCATAGGTCGCGGTGATGTAGAATACTATGATGGCCGAAAAATTGAACCCAAAGACGATGGCTATAGGCAAGGTGAAAACCCCAATACAGAGCGGTTTCCTAAAACCCGCGATAAGGTGTTACGTGCGAAATCGGGACAAAACGTTTCGCAAATGTATTATGCAAAAAGAGGCATCATTACTCCCGAAATGGAATTCATCGCCATCCGAGAAAATCAGAAACGCAAACAGTGGGTGGAAAATGAAGAGCGCGAGCAACGGTTGACCGGCAATTCCTTCGGTGCAAGCTTACCACAAGAAATCACTCCTGAATTTGTTCGCGATGAAGTAGCACGAGGACGCGCCATCATACCAGCAAACATCAATCACCCAGAATCCGAGCCGATGATTATCGGACGAAACTTCCTAGTAAAAATTAACGCCAATATTGGTAACTCGGCAGTTACTTCTTCGATAGAAGAAGAAGTTGAAAAAATGGTCTGGTCGTCACGTTGTGGAGCTGACAATGTGATGGATCTTTCAACTGGCAAAAATATCCATACAACACGCGAATGGATTTTAAGAAACTCACCTGTGCCAATTGGTACAGTTCCAATTTATCAGGCGTTGGAAAAAGTTGATGGAAAAATCGAAGATCTGACATGGGAAATTTATCGCGATACCTTGATCGAGCAAGCTGAACAAGGTGTAGATTATTTCACCATCCATGCGGGCGTACTGCTCCGTTATGTGCCAATGACTGCTAAACGCGTTACCGGTATTGTCTCTCGTGGCGGTGCTATTCTTGCCAAATGGTGTCTTGCACATCATAAAGAAAATTTCCTTTACACTCATTTTGAGGAAATTTGCGAGATCATGAAGACTTATGATGTTTCCTTTTCATTAGGTGACGGACTGCGTCCTGGTTCTACCGCTGATGCTAACGACGAAGCGCAGTTTTCTGAATTGGAAACACTCGGTGAATTAACGCAGATCGCTTGGAAACATGAAGTCCAGACCATGATCGAAGGCCCGGGTCACGTTCCTATGCATATGATCAAAGAAAATATGGAAAAACAGTTGAAAGCCTGTGGCGAAGCGCCTTTTTACACACTGGGGCCGTTGACAACCGACATCGCACCAGGATACGACCACATCACTAGTGGCATAGGCGCCGCCATGATCGGTTGGTATGGAACGGCCATGCTCTGTTACGTTACCCCTAAAGAACATTTAGGGCTACCAAATAGACAAGATGTTAAAGAAGGTGTTATCACATACAAAATCGCGGCGCATGCTGCTGACTTAGCGAAAGGCCATCCCGGCGCGCGAGTACGCGATGATGCATTGAGTAAAGCTCGTTTCGAATTCCGTTGGGAAGATCAATTTAACCTTTCGTTGGACCCAGAAAAGGCGTTGGAGTTCCACGATGAAACTTTACCGAAAGATTCGGCGAAGGTGGCGCATTTTTGTTCCATGTGTGGTCCGCATTTTTGTTCAATGAAAATCACGCAGGATGTACGAGATTATGCCGAACAAAAAGGTCTCGAGGAAGAAAAGGCTATTGAGGAAGGCATGAAAGAAATGTCCGACACTTTCAAAGAAAAAGGTGGTGAGATTTATACCAAATCTCACTAGTAAGTCATTTCGCCTGTGAATCAGTCCAATAGCATTATTTTTTTAAAGGAAAGAAAGTAATTGTGGACCTTCGTTGAGTAGGGACTTGACCAAATTCGGCACAGGAATTAGAATAGCAAGTATTTGATTTTTCAGGCGCGTAGCTCAGGGGTAGAGTACTTGCTTGACATGCAAGGGGTCGGCGGTTCGAAACCGCCCGTGCCTATTTTAAAAGAAATAATTGGTTTACAATTAGGCATCATGCCAATATGCATGGTGCCTTTTTCGGGTCTTACCAACTTCTTATTGGGAACGGCAAATTTAAATATTTACGTAAATGATTCCTAACAAAAATCCTACCGAACTTGAAACTATTCGTCACAGTTGCGCACATTTGATGGCACAAGCCGTTCAAGAACTTTTTCCCGGCACGCAGGTCACCATTGGCCCAGTAATTGAAGACGGTTTCTTCTATGACTTTTCTCGCAAAGACGCTTTTGTCCCTGAAGATCTTGTAAAGATTGAACAACGGATGAAGGAACTCGCAGCTGCGGATATCCCAATCGTGCGTAGTGAAATCTCCCGTGAAGAGGCGAAAAAAAAATTTAGTGACATGGGTGAGATATTCAAGGTCGAGATCATTGAATCGATCGACCCTAACGAACCAATTACGATTTACTCGCAAGGAGACTGGGGTGACCTCTGTGGCGGACCGCATGTAGAGTCGACCAAGAAAATCAAGGCATTCAAGTTGCTTCATACTTCGTCGGCATATTGGCGAGGTGATGAAAGAAACCCAGTGCTACAACGCATTTATGGTACCGCCTGGAATACGGAAAAAGAATTACGTCTTTATCTCAAAAGACTAGAAGAGGCGAAAAAACGTGATCATCGTAAACTGGGTAAAGAACTAGACCTATTTTCGGTTTCAGATGATATTGGACCTGGTCTTATTCTTTGGCACCCAAAGGGTGCACGCATTCGTCATTTAATGGAAGAGTTCTGGAAAAAAGAACATTTCCGCCACGGATACGAGATGGTCATTAGCCCGCATGCGGCAAAAATAGATTTATGGAAAACCAGCGGCCACACCGAATTCTATAAAGATAACATGTTTTCGAATATGGATGTTGAAGGTAGGGAGTATGTCATGAAGCCGATGAATTGCCCTTTCCATATTCAAATATATAAGACCAAGTTGAGAAGTTACCGAGATCTTCCCGTTCGTTTCGGAGAGTTGGGAACGGTTTATCGTTACGAACGCTCAGGAGTTTTACACGGCTTATTAAGGGTACGTGGCTTTACTCAAGATGATGCACATCTTTTCTGTCGCCCGTCTCAAATTGAAGAAGAGATCACCAAAGTTCTTGACCTCATTGTTTTTGTTTTACAGTCGTTCGGTTTCCATGAATATAAAATTTACTTGAGCACACGGCCAGAAAAATATGTTGGTTCGGATAGCGGATGGGAGTCTGCAACGAAAGCTTTGGAAACCGCGCTTAACAACAAGAATTTGGAATTTGAAGTAGACCCGGGCGAGGGTGTTTTTTACGGTCCCAAGATTGACATTAAAATTAAGGACAGTTTGAATCGTTATTGGCAGGTTTCAACAGTACAAGTCGATTTTAATCTTCCTGAAAAGTTTGATATCACTTATATTGAGGAGGATGGTCAACGCTGTCAACCTATAATGCTTCATCGTGCCCTAATGGGTTCTTTGGAACGTTTTTTTGGTTGTCTAATTGAGCATTATGCAGGCGCTTTTCCTCTATGGTTGGCTCCGGTTCAGATAATCTTATTACCGATTACCGATAATCATACCGAATATACCGATAAAATAGCCGAAGAGCTTGAAGATTCAGGAATTCGGGTAGAAAAAGACTTGCGAAATGAGAAGATTGGGTTCAAAATACGCGAGGCCCAGTTACAGAAAATCCCCTATATGATTGTTTTGGGGGACAAAGAAGTGGAAACTTCTACTTTGAGTGTTCGTAGGCGACGATCTAAAGAAACGCGAACCCTTGATTTGAAAACATTTTTAAATGAAGTTAACGAAGCTGTCAGAAACCGGACCATTGATACATAGGATTGATTAATTTTTTAAAAGGAAAGTTTTAAATTAACAAGAAACAACGCATTAATAGAATGATCCGAGTCCAGGAGGTGTCGGTAATCGGAGATGATGGAGAGTCACTCGGCACCATTCCAACTGAAGAAGCTATCAGCATGGCAGAAGATCGGAACTTGGATCTTGTCGAAGTAGCGCCCAATGCTAACCCGCCAGTTTGCCGTATAATGGATTATGGTAAACATAAATATAAAGCAAGCAAAAAGGCACACGAAGCAAAAAAGAATCAAAAAGTTGTACATGTTAAGGAAGTCAAATTTCGGCCCAACACCGATCAGCATGACTTCGATTTTAAATTAAAACATGTACAACGATTTATAGAAAATGGGGATAAGGCAAAAGTTGTCATTTTCTTTAAGGGACGGGAAATTATTCATCGTGAGTTTGGTCAGAGGGTTTTAGAACGAGTCGCAGAGAAAACAGAAGATATTGCCATTATCGAACAGTCAGCTAAGCAAGAAGGTCGTACCCTGGTTATGATCTTGGCTCCTAAAAATGTAAAATCGAAAAAAGGTACTCAACTAAAAGTTCCTAAGCCAGCAGTAACGAAAAATACGGATGTCAATGAAGAAAACTTGCCATCAGAAGAGTTAGAAAGCAAAACAGCAGTGCCAAATAATGAATAAGAAGTCAGCGGAGTAAATAATGCCAAAAATAAAAACAAATCGAGGTGCCGCCAAAAGGTTTAGAAAAACAGGTAGCGGCAAAATTCGTAGAAATAGCGCTTTTACCAGCCACATTTTGACGACCAAAACTACCAAACGAAAAAGAAATTTGCGTAAGGCTAGCATCATGGCGCCTTCCGATGCGAAACGCATTAATGTTTTAATACCCTATTAAAACCCTCTGGAGAGGGAGGCTCACTTAGGTGGGAAGCAGCTGGCAACAGCTGAATACGAAAAAAGGAGAATAGTAAATGTCACGTGCGGTAAATGGGACTGTTTCCCGAAGAAGACGAAAAAAAATTTTAAAAATGGCCAAAGGGTATCGGAGCGTACGCAGTACTGCGTTTCGAAAAGCCCGTGAAGCTGTTGAACATGGTCTCAGTTATGCATACCGCGATCGCAAAAATCGAAAGCGCGAATTCCGTCGACTTTGGATCGCTCGTATCAATGCTGCGGTCAGAGCTGAAGGAATGAACTACAGCCAATTCATGTACGGTTTGAAAAAAGCAGATATTCAATTGGACCGAAAAGTTTTATCTGATCTCGCCATTAATAATCAGAAAACCTTTAAATCCTTGACTGAAACTGCCCGCGCGCAACTCACGTAAATTTTAAATAGCGTGTCGGCGAAGTAAACCACGCCCCTCTCCTTGAGAGGTATCGGTCGGAAACATGAATGATTGAAATCATCAACAAACTCCGTCAAGATTTCGACTACCGGATAGGGTCCGTTTCTGGCCCTAAACAACTCGAACAAATTCGAATCGAATTTCTAGGGAAAAAGGGACAACTTCAAGGGTTGATGAAAGAGTTGCGCAATGCTTCTCCCCAAGAAAAGCCCAAGCTTGGCAAAGATATAAACCTTCTTAAGCAACACGTTGAGCAGGCAATAAACGACAAGGATGTAAGTCTTGGTTCAAAACCATTTAAAAAGTCTAGCGAAAATTTCGACACAACTCTTCCAGGTAGAAAAGAGTTAACAGGAACATTACATCCTATCACTCAGGTAATGGAAGAAATCACTTCCATTTTTTTTGGGTTGGGGTTCCAGGTAGAAGAGGGCCCAGAAATTGAAACAGATTATTATAATTTTGAAGCACTAAATATCCCGAAAGACCATCCAGCAAGAGATATGCAGGACACCTTCTACATAGAAGATGAAACTGTTTTGCGAACGCATACCTCCCCGGTTCAAATTCACGTCATGGAAAATCGGGAACCACCTTTACGCATTATTGCGCCAGGAAAAGTTTATCGCTGCGATTCAGATGTTTCGCATACACCGATGTTCCACCAAATTGAAGGTTTGATGGTTGACGAAGGCGTGTCCTTCAGCCATTTAAAGGGAATCATGAATATTTTCCTTCAAGAGGTTTTTGGTAAGAATACGCAAATCCGTTTTCGGCCCAGTTTTTTCCCATTTACTTGCCCCAGCGCAGAAGTGGATATTCAATGTGTAATATGTAATGGTAAAGGTTGTCGAGTCTGTTCGCAGACAGGGTGGTTAGAAATCCTCGGCGCAGGAATGGTAGACCCCGCCGTTTTCGAATCTGTGGATTACGACCCTGAAAAATGGACAGGATTTGCATTCGGTCTGGGCATCGAACGCATTGCAATGCTCAAATTTGGTATCAATGATATACGCTTGTTCTTCGAAAATGATCTTCGCTTCCTTAAACAATTCTAGCGGGTCGCTGATTTTTAATGATGGGTGTCGATTTTATAAAGGTTAGTGGATATCATCCGGCAGTTGAGTGTCTTCATCTATAAAGGCAAGTTTAATTTGTGCCTGCCTAATTCCAGTGTCTTGCAGGTTAGCGCCCTGAAGGTAGGCCCCATCCAATCTAGTGTTTTCAAGATTAGCTCCCTTTAAATTTGCCCACATCAAATCTGTTTCTTCAAAATTGGCATTTTCCAATTTAGCCCCTTTTAGCTGGGCTTCCAGAAGGTTCGCCCCACGAAGGTCGGCATCAGTAAAATCTGTATAACATAAATCTGCAGCTTGCAGGTTTGCTTCTACCAAATTACAATTCCGAAAGTTCGCTCCCCGTAAATTTTCTTCACTAAGGTCAGCAAAAATCCCTTCTCTGCCCTTAGAGGAAAACCATTCTTTATGGTTGGAAAGTATTTGTGGAAGGATCAAAGCGAGGCTAGTTTTTTTCATAATATTTTTATTAGGCCATAAATTTACTCAAAAATAATTTAGACTAATTTCAGCCCTTGATTTAAATACAGTTATTTGGACTAAAAAAACTAAATTTAGCAATTTACTTACAATTTTAATTTAACTTCCCCACATTAGTTTATCTTTTTTTAGGAGTGGAAAGCCCATTGAGATTAATTAAATACTAATGATGGTGATGATAAGAGGTTTTAGCACCTTGAGGAATCCTAATGTCATCTACCATATCTTTTATCTCCTGCGGGGGAGGGGCGGTAACCCGACTAATCAGAAAAGAAATAAAAAAATTAAAAACCATTCCTAAAGTCCCAATTCCTTCAGGTGAAATTCCAAACCACCAGTTTTCTTCAGAATTGATAGATGGGTTAATAAATTTAAAGTATATGATATAACTTGCGGTGAAAGTAAGACCTGTAATCATTCCGGCGATGGCACCTTCTTTATTCATTCGTTTTGAAAATATACCCATAAGAATTACCGGAAAAAAAGAAGAAGCCGCAAGCCCAAAGGCAAAGGCTACAACCTGCGCGACGAATCCAGGCGGATGAATTCCAAAGTACCCGGCAATGGCAATAGCAACTGCTGCTGAGAATCTGGCGAAGACTAGCTCCTGTTTATCCGTAATGTTTTTCAAAAATAATTTTTTTAAAAGATCGTGAGAAATGGATGTGGAGATGACCAGCAACAATCCGGCCGCTGTAGAAAGCGCGGCAGCCAGCCCACCTGCTGCGACAAGAGCGATAACCCAATCTGGCAAATTTGCTATTTCAGGATTTGCCAGTACCATTATATCGCGATCAATATAGAGTTCATTGGGATTAGATGATACAGGGTTAGAGATTTTTCTTTCTCCATTCAGGCCTCTTTCATCTAAAAATTCAGGCGTTCCTGTAAAGGCCTTATTGGCGAAATATTGAATTTTTCCATCCTTATTTTTGTCCACCCAGGCGATAAGGTTAGTATTTTCCCAGTTTTTAAACCAAGATGGAGTATTTTTATACTCTGCGTTATTAACCGTATTGATCAAATTAAGGCGTGCAAAAGAGGCCAAGGCAGGAGCGGTTGTATAAAGTATAGCAATAAAAACCAGAGCATAACCCGCTGAAATACGCGCATCACGAACTTTGGGAACTGTGAAGAACCGAACAATAACATGTGGCAGTCCTGCTGTGCCAACCATTAAAGCCGCCGTTATAAAAAACATATCGATAGTAGATTTATTTCCTTCAGTATAAGCTCCAAAACCAAGCTCTTCAGACAATTGGTCAAGCCTATCCAGAATATATACATTGGAACCGTCAGTGAGTGTGCTACCAAAACCCAATTGAGGAATAGGGGTTCCTGTCATCAACATAGAAATAAAAATAGCTGGAACCAAAAAAGCAAAAATCAACACACAATATTGGGCTACTTGGGTGTATGTGATTCCTTTCATCCCTCCTAGAACCGCATAAAAAAATACAATACCCATTCCTATAAGAACGCCGGTAGTAATTTCTACTTCAAGAAACCTGGAAAAAACGATACCGACACCGCGCATTTGGCCAGCTACATATGTAAATGAAACGAAGAGAACACAGACCACTGCCACTAAACGAGCGAAATCGGAATAATAACGATCACCTACAAAATCTGGAACCGTATATTTCCCAAACTTACGAAGATAAGGAGCAAGAAGAAGTGCAAGCAATACATAACCCCCTGTCCAACCCATTAAATAAACTGCGCCATCGCGGCCGACAAAGGAAATGACTCCTGCCATCGAGATGAAAGATGCGGCAGACATCCAGTCTGCGGCAGTCGCCATGCCATTGGCAAGAGGTGGAACGCCACCCCCGGCAACATAGAAATCATCAGTGGTTCCGGCGCGCGACCAGATAGCGATTCCTATATAAATGAGAAAGGTTACGCCAACAAAAATAAAAGTGAGAGTCTGAACATCCATAGCTATTTATCAGACTCCGGATTTTGGTTCGAGCTATCGTCTTTGTCCTCGCTCACCCCATATTTATGATCGAGCTTGTTCATTTTATAGACATAAACAAAAATAATAATGACAAAACAATAGATGGAACCTTGTTGTGCCATCCAAAAACCAAATTTAAACCCAAAAAAACGAAAGTCATCTAAAAATTCGACGAACAAAATTGCCATTCCAAAAGAAACCAGAAACCATACCGCCAATAGAGATAGGACAAGGCGGATATTTTTCGTCCAGTAGGCTTTTGCTTGGGGTCTGTGAGAATCGCTCATTAAAAAATAAAAGGGAGGTAAAGAATACTAACTGATTA
>CAJWOD010000013.1 GCA_913044145.1 uncultured Nitrospina sp.
CTTCGCTATACTTCTGGTGGAACAGCAGTAGCTAGTTTTGGGCTTGCAGTAAATAGAAAGTTTAAACAGGGCGAAGAATGGAAGGATGAAGTCTGTTTTGTTGATATTACGGTTTGGGCAAAACAGGGGGAGAATTGTGCTGAATATTTGAATAAAGGTAGCCTTGCTTTTATAGAGGGAAGATTGAATTATCAAACTTGGGAAGATAAACAAAGTGGGCAACAACGTAGTAAGTTGGAAGTAGTAGCCAACAACGTACAATTTTTAACGAAGCAAGGAGCTAAGATGGATATGGGGTCAGGCTCGTCCCCTGTCCCTGATGACGACATTCCATTTTAATTAAACAAATATAAAAGAAGGGAATTATGGCTGAGCAAACTAAAAAACGTTCATTTTTTTCACAAAAAATCTGTCGCTTTTGCAACGATGACGACAGTAAGGTTTATATAGATTTTCATGATATTAAAGCACTGAAACCCTTGATTTCAGAGAGAGGCAAAATTGTTCCTTCACGAATTTCTGGGAATTGTGCAAAGTGCCAAAGGCTATTAACACGGGCGATTAAAAGAGCCCGTAATATCGCCTTGCTGCCTTTTTCTGTTCAGCACTAATTTTGGACCAACGACCAAAGTCGCAAAACTTATTGTTGCCGGTTGTTCTGGTTTTTGCGCTTTTGTTTGTGCTAGTGGTTATTCCACCTCTAGGGGCATTGGTGGGAATTTTATCTCCTTTTCCACTGGTTTTTATATTTTTGCAGCGGGGTAAACAGGTAGCATTTGTTCTGATGACCCTTATATTTGGCGTCCTTTGGTTTCTGGTAGGGCAGAACCAAGCTCTACTGTTCATGGCTGAATATGCTGTAATGGCGCTCGTATTGGGAGAAATGGTCCGGGCACGGTTTCCTGGAGATTGGTGTATAGGAGCCTCGTCTCTAATATCAGGGGGGCTATCTATTTTACTTCTAATTGCTTTGCTAGGAAATCAGGACACCACTGTTAAAGAATTTTTTGAAAATCAGATAAGGACTCATTTTGCTCAATCCTTTGAGGCCTTTAGGTCGGTTGGAGAAAACAAGGCCGAAATAGAGGAGATGAAGGCGTTTTTTGAAAAAACGGTTGTTGGATTCGCTTCTTCTTACCCTTCATTTGTTTTCGTAGGCTCTTTAATTAGTGCAATAGCAAATTACGGTTTATTAAGGTTAGTTTGGGGTCGCATTTATGGGCCGGGGTTATTCTCCGAGGGTACATTTGCCGAATGGATTTGCCCGGAAAATCTTGTATGGGGTTTTATAGCTGCTTGTTTGGCATTGTTTCTGGGCCATGGATTGATAGCTGATATAGGCTTGAATTTATTTGTTGTAATGATGGTCATATATTTTGCTCAGGGTATGAGCATTGTAATTCATTTTTTTAAGACGAGAAAAGTTCCAGTTTTTCTCAATTTTATTTTTTTTATTTTAATATTTGCACAACCCATCCTTATTGGGCTGATAGCCGGGCTTGGCGTGTTCGATATATGGGTAGATTTTAGAAAAATAAGAAATTCACTGCCGAGTGAAGAAGGTTAGTTGTTTTAGGAAAGGATAACTTTATGAAGCTGTTGTTGAAAGAAGATGTAGACGGTCTCGGATTTTGTGGAGATGAGGTAGAGGTTAAAGACGGTTATGGAAGAAACTTCCTGATCCCTAAGGGCAAGGCTTTACTTGCCACTCCGAATAACCTTAAAGCCTTCAATCATCAAAAAAGAATTGTTCAGGCTAAAGTTAAAAAGGTTATTGATATTGCCCAAGGTGTTGCTGATAAAATCAGTAATACGGCTATCCAAATTAAGAAAAAAATGGGGGATGGTGGAAAAATGTTTGGTACGGTGACCGCGCAGGAAATTTCTGATTTATTGAAAGCGAAGGGAATCGATATTGACCGACGAAAAATCCAAATTCAAGAACCCATTAAAAAAGCGGGGGAGTATTCTATACCTATAAAACTTCATCCGGAGGTGACGGCGCAGATTAAGCTGGCAGTCGAAGGAGAGAAGGTAATAGAAAAAACTGAGACAGAAGGGAAACCGGAAACACCGGAAGCCACAGAAGCAGAAAAGCCTCAAGAAAAAGAATAACCCTATTTGATTGAGCATAAATAATCATGGCAGATGCTCTGACTGAAATTTCTCTAAACAAGCTTCCTCCATATAATAAAGAGGCGGAACAAAGTGTGCTGGGATCTTGTTTGCATTCCTCCGAAGCCATTGCCAAGGCACTAGAAGTACTCAGTGAAGAAGATTTTTATAAGGCAGCTAACAAAAAAATCTTTATTGTCATGCGGGAACAGTTTGAGGCCAATGAGCCTATTGATGTTCTTGCCCTCGCGGATAGATTACGAAAAAAAGATGAATTAGAAAATGTAGGAGGCCTTGAATACCTTAGCCTGCTTGAGGATTATGTTCCCACCGCTACGGCTGTCAGTCACCACGCCAAAATTCTTAGAGAGAAAAAGATTCTTCGGGATCTGATTCAAACCGCTACGGATATAGTTTCGAATAGTTACAGCGATAGGGATGATGTGGACACGCTTTTGGATAAGGCGGAACAGTCCATATTTGAAATTTCAGAGAAGAGGACAAAGCCAAGTTTTTTCAAACTTCCTGATGTAATTAGAGAAAATGTTTCCCAACTGGAAAAGCTTTCAATGGAGCCGGGAATGGTCACTGGCCTTTCCTGCGGCTTTACCGACTTGAATCAGATGACTGCAGGTTTTCAGCCCTCGGATCTTATTATTCTTGCTGCACGCCCCAGTATGGGCAAAACAAGTTTCGCGTTGGACATCGCTCGTTTCGTTTCTCTTCATGAAGGTATCCCTACTGCAATTTTTAGTTTGGAAATGTCAAAACAACAATTAGGCGTAAGGTTACTTTGTTCTCAGGCCCAAGTAGATTCTCAGAAAGTCCGGACGGGTTACCTCGCAAGAACTGACTGGCCTAAACTTCATGAGGCAGGGCGTAGGTTATCTGAGGCTAAAATGTTTATTGATGACAGTGCGGCACTTTCAGTCCTAGATCTTAGGGCAAGAGCACGTCGGCTAGCAGCGGAACAACCTCTGGGGCTTATTATCATTGATTATTTACAGTTGATGCAGGGACGCGGAAACCCTGAAAGTAGGCAGTTGGAAGTTTCAGATATTTCGAGAGGGCTAAAGGCTTTAGCTAAAGAGCTCAATGTACCCATCCTCGCGCTTTCGCAGTTGAGTCGAGCGGTCGAAAGTCGGACAGATAAGCGCCCACTACTTTCGGACTTGAGAGAGTCAGGTTCTATCGAACAGGACGCGGATGTGGTAATGTTTATTTATCGTGACGTCGTTTATAACCCAGAGACTGATGACCCCGGAAAAACCGAAATTCTCGTTCGAAAACAACGTAACGGTCCGATTGGTGATGTGCGATTGCATTTCGAAAGCAAATTCACTCGCTTTTTTGATCGAACTGAACGAGATAGTGTTTCCCCCGAGCCAGGTTCTACTGAGTTTGGTGGCTTTTGATTTTTGAGTTCCCCAACCTACGAGCATAACCTATGATTATATTTTTCTTTTTATTGTTTTTTAGTATTTCATTCCAACCTTCTAATATTTTTGCGCAAGTTCATCCTGGTCTTGAAAATTTTAATTTTTCGTTAAAAAATGAAGCTGAAGTTCTTTTTGCCAGGGGACAATATAAAGAGTCTATTGAAAAATATAAAGAGGTGCTGAAATCAGAAGGGGAGACGAGTTATATTTTCCGGACTATGCTAAAGGCCTGGAAAGCGATGGATGATTTGAATAGTGCCGAAAAATTTTTAAATAATTACCAGACGTCAACTTCCACCCATGTCTGGTATGCGTTCGGATATTTAAACTACCTTAAGGAAGATTATCCTAATGCCGAGAAGTCTTTTGAACAGGCAATTAAAATGGACTCTAAAAATGGTCTTGCCTGGAACAATTGGGGTGCGATTCTTTCGGAGAAAGAAGAGTACACACTTGCGGTAAAAAAAGTTCAAAGGGCAATTGATGTAAATCCGAGAGAAACTATTTTCGTTAGGAACCTAAATGCAATTTACAAGAAAATGGGGGATCTCGATCGATTTGAAAACGAATATAAAAAATTATTAGAACGAAAATCTAAACAACGTGCCTTAACCTATGGAAAAGTTCTGGCGCGGGTGATTCGACAAAAGGCATTTGGTTTTTACTCTAAAGGCGAGTTGGATAATACAATTCTTGGGTTTGAAGAAATGTTGAAAATTTACCAAGAAATAGATGATATAAAAGGTCAAGTGCCAGTTTTTTTTAGTTTAGGGCTCCTTCACGAAGAAAGAGGAAATATCAAAAAAGCCCAAGAATATTTCACACGTGTATTATCGATAAATCCGAATCATATTCAGGCTAAAGATAAAATAAAAACTTCGAATTAATAGCGAGATTTAACTTGGATTGAAAAGCAGGCTTGCTGAAAAACCTGAACTTGTGAATACGCAATTCTGGTGGTTTTTTTTAGATTCAACTGTTGACAAAAAAGGGAGTTAAGCGTTACGATTACGCAGTTTATGAAGTTTGGGCTTTCAATAAGGAGATAGGGTGCAAAAAGACGAATTTACCGTAGTTATTTTCCCCGGAGCAAAGGGTTCCCCAAAAAAGTTCCACCTATCAAAAACATTTGCAAAGCTTGCTTTTGCCATTACTGGGGTTCTCATTTTAGCGTTTCTTGGTTCTTCTGTTTATTTTGTAAAGCGATATTTGAAATTGCAGGGTAATGAGATTGAGTTAGCTAAAATCCAAAAAGAATCAAATATAAGGAAAATCCAGGTTGAAAAATTTTCTCATCAAGTTAAGAACTTTGAAACGGAGATGGCTCGACTAGAGCGATTTGAAAAAAAATTAAGAGTTATTACTGCACTTGAAAAATCTCCAAAATCTGTAGAAAAGAACTGGGGTGTTGGCGGCCCTTATGACTTGGGAACAAGTAGTTTCAAAACGGCTATAGACCGTGGTGCTGCAAGTATGATTGAACGTTTATCAAATGATTTGGATCATTTAGATAAGCAGGCAAAAATTCAAAGTATTAGTTTTCAGGAGTTGGATAATTTTTTTAAAAATCAGAAATCCCTTCTTTCCTCAACGCCATCCATTTGGCCAACTCATGGTTGGGTAACTTCTGGGTTCGGTTTTCGTAAATCTCCATTCACAGGATTACGTGAAAAGCATGAAGGCTGGGATATTGCAGCGCGTTCTGGATCGCCTGTTATAGCAACCGCTGACGGTGAAGTTGTTGTAGAAGGTAGAGAATATGGTTATGGTAACATGATAGAGATCAATCATGGATATGGTGTGGTGACCCGTTATGGTCATAACTCCAAACATTTGGTGAAAGTGGGAGACCATGTCAAGCGAGGCCAGATGATTGCATTGGTGGGTAGCACGGGGAGAAGCACAGGGCCTCATTTGCATTATGAAGTTCTATTACATGGAATTCCTGTGAGTCCTAAAAATTATATCCTGGAAGATTAATCCGGTTCTATTTTTATTAAAGTTTTAAATTTTGCTTCTGATAGATTTCCTTCCCCACTCGAATTTATTTCTACAGAACTCGAACAAAAATATTTCTTGGTGGTTATAGTCATACAGGATTTAGTTTAATCCTATTTAAAAAATATTTCCCGGTTTGAAATACAATGGTTTTTGGACTTATAAAAAAGATAGTGGGTACCCGGAATGACCGGGAAATAAAACGTATTCAAGCCATTGTAGAAGAGATCAATGACTGGGAAAATAAGATCAAACCTCTTACAGACGGAGAACTGAGAAATAAAACTCAAGAGTTTAAAAGCAGAATATTGGAAGGAGCCAGTTTGGATGATATTCTTCCTGAAGCCTTTGCAGTTGTGCGCGAAGCCAGTTGGCGAACCCTGAAAATGAGGCATTTTGATGCTCAAATGATTGGAGGGATCGTTCTGCACGAGGGAAAAATTGCCGAAATGAAAACTGGTGAGGGAAAAACCTTAATGGCTACTTTACCTGTTTATCTCAATGCCTTGGAGGGAAAGGGAGTTCATGTTGTAACAGTAAATGATTATTTGGCGACTCGAGATAGTGAATGGATGGGAACCGTCTATAAGTTCTTAGGGCTTTCTGTCGGCATGATTTATCACGATATTCCGGAAGAAGAAAGAAAAGCGGCTTACAATTGTGACGTGCTCTACGGAACCAACAATGAGTTTGGTTTTGATTATTTGCGAGATAATATGAAATTTTCCAAAGAGCAAATGGTTCAAAGAGATTTAAATTTTGGAATCATCGATGAAGTGGACAATATTTTAATCGATGAAGCGCGGACTCCATTGATCATATCCGGACCTGCAGAAGAGTCCACGGATAAATACTATAAGGTCAATAAACTTGTTCCTAGTTTGAAGAAAGAAAAACATTACACCATTGATGAAAAAGCTAGAACCGCATCCCTTACCGAGGAAGGGATAGCAAAGATGGAAAAAGACTTGGGTATCGAAAACCTTTATGACCCCACAAACATTGAAACCTTGCATTGCTTGAACCAAGCTGTAAAAGCACATGGTATTTTTAAAAATGAAGTCGATTACGTTGTTCGTGATGGAGAGGTAATCATTATCGATGAATTTACTGGTCGTATGATGAACGGAAGAAGGTACAGCGATGGTCTGCACCAGGCTTTGGAGGCAAAGGAAGGTGTCAATATAGAGAATGAGAACCAGACTCTAGCCAGTATTACATTCCAGAACTATTTTCGTATGTATCAAAAACTCGCAGGAATGACCGGTACCGCAGATACGGAAGCGGAAGAGTTTATGTCCATCTATAAACTTGAAGTGGTGGTAGTTCCTACGAATCGACCTATGATTCGTGAAGACCACCCGGATGTGATTTATAGAACGGAAAAGGAAAAATTCAATGCCGTTATTGAAGAGATTAGAAAGTTAAATGAAATAAGCAGACCCGTTCTGGTGGGAACGATTTCAATTGAAAAGTCAGAACTTTTGAGCAAAAACCTAAAAAAGTATGGCATTAAACACAATGTTCTGAATGCAAAACACCATGAAAAGGAAGCAGAGATTATCTCTCAGGCAGGGCAACCGAATGCCGTTACTATTGCTACCAATATGGCGGGTCGAGGAACCGATATTGTTCTCGGTGAAGGAATTCCTGAATTAGGTGGACTTCATATTTTAGGAACAGAACGCCATGAAAGTCGACGTATTGATAATCAGTTGCGCGGACGATCTGGCAGGCAGGGTGATAAGGGATCTTCGCGTTTTTTTCTTTGTTTGGAAGATGATCTCCTACGCATATTTGGTTCCGATAAAATTTCTCCTCTAATGGCAAGACTGGGCATGGAAAATGGACAACCGATTGAACATAATATGATTTCCAAGGCTGTTGCCAATGCACAGAGAAAAGTAGAAGCTCACAACTTTGACATCCGAAAACATGTCTTGGAATATGACGATGTGATGAATCGTCAAAGAGAGGTTCTTTATGCTTTAAGAAGAGAAATTATCCAAGCAGAAAATCCAAAGGAAATCCTTCTTGATATGGCCGATGAACTGGTCGATGACATTGTTTCTGAAGTAGCCCATGAAAAAGTTTATCCAGAAGAATGGGATATCGAGTCTTTAAACGATTTTCTTGAGAGACAGTTTGGTGTCCATATAGAAAAAATTAATGAAAAGGAATTGGAAATACAAGGCAAACAAAAACTAGAGTTAGAGCATTGCAATCAGGAAAAACTGTATGAATCCATTATCCAAGTGGTATGTGATACCTATCAATTAAAGGAGGATGGAATTGTTAAGGAGTTGGAAATAGAGCCTACTGCTATGCGGCATCAAGAGAAAATAATAATGCTGCAGGTTTTAGACACTCTCTGGAAGGACCATTTGTTAGGAATGGACCATTTAAAAGAAGGAATCGGTTTACGTGGTTATGCTCAAAAAAATCCTCTAACTGAGTATAAAAAAGAAGGTTTTTCTCTTTTTAGTAATCTAATGGCACGGATCAAAGAGGAGGTTACGGAGTATCTTTTTAAAGTTCAAATACGGAGAGAAAGTGAATTCGAAGACGATGATGTTATTGCTAAGCCAAAGCAAATGGTTGAGCATCGGGGAGATGTGGAAGGATCAGATAAACCTGAAACTGTTCGTCGAGAAGAGGAAAAGGTTGGAAGAAACGAACCTTGCCCTTGTGGAAGCGGTAAGAAATATAAAAAATGCCACGGAAGTTAAATTAGGTTCTATAGATTTTCAGCCTCTTCTTGGCAATCGATGCACAAGGCGGTAAGAGGCATAATCTGCAACCTTTTTAGGCTAATTTTCTTTTCGCAAGATTCACATGCCCCATACGTTCCTTCGTTAATTCTAAAAAGTGCATCTTCAATCAATCTGAGTTCATTTCGGTCACGGCTGGTTAGTTGAAATATCATTTCTCTCCCCTCTAGGCTCGAGGCAAGATCAATTTCGTTGCTAAAGGTTAAATCTCCCACATCTCTTTCCAGAGATTTTGAAGACTGTATCAAATTTAACAGTTCGCTTCTTTTACCGAGCAATCTTTCTTTTATTTTTAAAGTTTCAGGGCCTAACTTAGGAAGTGCTTGTGCTTTTATTTTTTTTTGAGCGGATTTTTTCTTGTCCGTAGATTTTTGCTTTACTTTTTTGGTTGGAGCTTTTTTAGGTGATTTGCTTTTAGCTGGAGCCTTTTTTAACTTGGATTTTTTTGATGTTGTTTTGCTGATTTTTTTCTTTACGCCTGCTTTCTTTTTTATTGCCTTTTTAGGGGTTCCTTTTTTCGTGGAAGACTTTTTCTTAGCCACTTTCTTCTTGGTTAACTTCTTCTTCACCACCTTCTTCTTCACCACTTTCTTTTTAGATGCTTTTTTCTTTGCGGGTGCTTTCTTTTTTGTCGTCTTCTTTTTCGCTTTATTTTTTTTCGTCGCCATTATTGGATCTCCTATTTGTGCACTTAAAGGTGAAACCAATTGGAAAGAAATCTCAGATTTTCATCTGTTTAGATGAAAATTTTTAGAACTGTATCACCGGTAAAAACAAAGTACAACCCTTTATTTTTCACAGTTAATTTGATTAATTTGCTTATATGTGAATTTTGAAAAGAATTTTACTATTTTTGGCTTATTTGAAGAATGCTAAAGTTCATAGTCAACTACTACCGATGATGAACATAAGGAACGCATTATTTTAACAACTGGTAAATGGTTTTCATGGTTACCATATATTTTCAAGCCTTCCCTGTTTTCAAAATGCGCTATGAGAACAATGTCGTAGCTCCGGTCCGATTCCAAAAAATCGGTTCCTATTTCGATAGATTTTAAAGTTTCAATATTTCCTTCTAAACTTCGGAGAGAATTTGTAGCGCGATTCATATTTTCGGAAGTCTTTTCGTTGAGTTTGAACATTACAATATGTTTGACCATTTATTTTTCTCCAAACGAGATTAAATATTAGTATATTAAGCATAAAAAGCGCTGATGCGTTATAAATTTTTTAAATTCATTAATCATGTAATTTTATAAACCTTTAATACTATAAAAATTTTTAATATGTCGTGGTGGATGGGAGCGGGTTTAGGGTTTTTAAGGGGCGGGCCTTTTGGGGCAGTCGTAGGCGGTGTTGCGCAACACTTCCTCGGAAAAAAAATTCAGAGCAAAATACATAAGAGCTTACCAGGCATTCATAAAAAAGGTGATTTTATAACTTGCTTGGTAATTATTTTAACTCGAGTAGGTATGCTTCGCGGCCCATTAAGTCAAAACCAAATTGGGATTATCCATAATTTTTTTCTTAAAAACTTAAATTTTATTGCGTCGGATTTGAAAGCAATTGATCCCTTAATTCGTGAAGTTCAAAATAAAAATCCAAACATAGATAAATTTGTGGAAGAGTACAAAGGCTCCTGCAAAAATAATTACAACCTTTTATTAATAGCTCTTTGCTATCAGATTTCTTTAGTGGAAAATAATTTAAATCAGGAAGCGGAAAGTTTGCTTAAAAAAATTGCTCTTCAGGTAAATGTCACTTATGAGCAGCATAATAGTATAAGAGACAAGTATTCTCTTGAGGCATTCAAAACCCCTTACAATATATTGAAAATTTCTTCAGATGCTTCAAATGAAGAGGTAAAGAAGGCTTATCGCAGTTTGATTAGAGTTTATCATCCAGATAGGGTTGCTCATGAGGGAGAGGAAGCAGTCGAGGCAGCACATTTAAAATTTTTGGAAATTCAAGCTGCTTATAAAGAGTTGGAAAGTGTTAGAGGACTTTAATCTGGTTTTTTAGGATTATTATTTTTTGTACCCTCTAATTTTCTAACAATAAGGGATTGAATTTTTCTTTTGGTGGCGTCTTTGACGGTTAAACGGTAAGGCCCTGCAATGACCTGGTCTCCGGGGTGGGGAATCTTTTTTAGGCGGTCGATCACCAATCCTGCAATGGTTTCGAAGTCTCCTCCAGGAAGATCCCAATCCAATGATTCGTTGAGCACACTTATTTCCGTACTACCCTCAATTAGAAATCCACCTTCAGCATAAGGTTGGTATGATTTTTCAGGTTTATCATATTCATCCTCAATTTCCCCAACAATTTTTTCAAGCAGATCCTCAATGGTGACGAGACCGATGCAACCTCCATACTCATCTACAACAAAAGCCATATGTAAACCACTTTGTTGTAGTTCTTTTAGGAGGTCATCAATTTTTTTATTGGGAGGAATATAATGTGCGGGTCGGATTAAGCTTGTTATAGGAGTGTTGTCCATGTCTTGATCCAACAGATCAAAGGCATTGAGAATACCAATTAAATTATGCATTCGTTCATGAAAAACTGGCAATCTAGAGAATCCTGAATCATTTGCTATCTCATGTGCTTCCTGCAGATTGGATGTGTCTTTTATTGCAGTCATTTGAACCAAGGGTACCATGCACTGCTCTGCAGTGAGTTCGCCGAAATTAAATATGTTGTGGATTATTTTTTTTTCTGTGGTGCCTAGGTCAACAGTTTGTGAATCCAGACTCAACACCTTTCTCAACTGGTCTCGACTGAAAGTAAATGTTTTTTCAGTTGCCCCTTCTGGAACTCTGCTGGTTAAATTTTGGGAAGTATTGGACAACCATTTGACCAAAGGCCCCATGCACTTAGAGAAAAGGTTTAGGGGATAGATCATTATTAACATCAGACTGTCGGCACGATTTTGGAAAATTACTTTAGGTATAATTTCTCCCCCAAAAAAGACTAGAGGGAAAATAATTAGCATGGCTATCCATTCGCCAAATTCACTGAACTGCGTAACCATAAAAGCAGTAAATATAGCCGTACTGGTTACCATGGCGAGATTGGTGCCCAGTGACGTTGTTGTGAAAAGTTTTTCAGGATTATCCAAAAGTTTTAAGATAGCTTGCGCCCCTGAGTTACCTTCTTCGGCCAGTTTTTTCATTTTAATCCGGTTAACTGACACCATGCCGATTTCGGAGCCCGAAAAAAATGCTTCCATCATTATGGCCAATAATACCCAAAAGATTGTAGTTGTAGGTTCCATTATGTTGTTTCAGTGTTAATTTGTTCTGACTCTTCTGGGGCAATCGAACTTTTGAGGAGGGTTAAGTGAAGTTTTAATATTCTTGAACCCTTCATTTTTTCTACACGAAATTTAAAATTTTCTAAAGTTGTTGATTCACCAGACCTGGGAATTCTTCCAAACAATCCAAAAACCAAACCCCCAACTGTATCATAGTCACTCTCGGGCAAATTACTTTCGAAAGCATCGTTGAATTCGGAAAGATTCAAGCTTCCAGACAATCTGTATTGATTTCCAGTAATTTTTAATAGAGGTTGCTCATCTTTTCGCATTTCACTGTCAATCTCGCCAACCAATTCTTCGATAATATCTTCCAGGGTAACGAGGCCCGATACACTTCCATATTCATCCAGTACTATTGCCATATGCCTTTTCAATTTCCTGAACTCTTCTAACATTTCCTTAATCATTTTGGTTTTAGGAACTACTACGGCAGGGTGGAGTATACTTTTCAAATTTACTTTTTCTTTTGGTAAATGTTTAAGGCGGGTAAGGTCTTTTGTAAAAAGTATACCTAAAACTTCTTCTTTATCTCCATATACAGGAACTCTAGAGTAAAAATTTTCAACAATCCTTGGGAGAATTATGTCCAAACTATCTTTGATATTTACCGTGAACATATCAATTTTAGGCGTCATAACTTCGCCCACTGTTGTTTCCCCAAATTCGATGGCTTTATGTATCAAATCTCTTTCATCTGAATCGATAACACCTTCTCCTTCTCCAACTTGAACCATGGTACGAAACTCTTCATCGGATATGGATGATTCTTTATGTGAATCAGTCAAAATGCCAAAGTAGCGCATTATTTTCTCAGTCCAAGAATTGAAAAGTTTTTGTGCTGGTTGAACTATATTAGCAAAGGCTTTTAATGGAAAAGCTGCAAAAAGAGCATATGATTGAGCATATTTTAGTGAAATACTTTTGGGTACAATTTCGCCGAAGAAAAGAAGTAGCAAAGTACTAACGCCTATTGCTATTCCTAGCCCTATGTTGCCAAACAAGCTAATAGTGATAGAGGTAATAACAACAGAAATGCCAATATTGACCAGTTCGTTGCCGATATAAATAGTGATCAGGAGTTCGCGCGGTTTCTGAAGGAGAGAATGAACCAAGCGCCCAGATCGCCCTTTTTGGCCTGCCATTTCCTTTTGTTGAAGAGGATTGAGTGAAAAGAAAGCCACTTCGCAAGCCGAAAAAAAGGCTGAGCAAAAGAATAGGAACAGGAGTAGTAGCGACCGCGGAAATAATGAGTCGTCCAAAGTTTTTAAGAAACCTCAAGCTTGGCTGGCACTTGTTTATTGATTTAAATAAACCTGGGTGGCGGCAATTTTTTATAACCGGAAACTTTTAATTTTAAAAGTGATTAAATCCGGATGATTGGGGAAGAATTATTTTCTCCCCATTTTTCCTTAAAAGAGAAACTTTTTTAGATGATTCAGTAATTTCCCCAATATGTGTCACAAGTGCTTTGGCCTTTTCAAACTGCCTATATAAATTTTTAACACCATCGGATGCTAAAGTAAATAGTAATTCATAATCTTCGCCACCATTTAAAATTAAAGGTAAAGATTCCGAATTGTTGTCAGAGCAAACCTTTAAAAAGGCTTGTGATTGCGGCAATTTTTCTTCGTAGATTAAAGCTCCGGTACCAGATTGTTTGCAGATATGCTGAAGGTCTTGAGTAAGTCCATCGCTTATATCTATCATAGATGTGACTTTGCAGGAGGATCGGGTTAGTAGACGGCTTTCTTTCAGCCTGGGGATGGGGTTAAGGTGTTTTTTAAGGAGATACTTTTTTGATTTGGAAGAACACTTCAATTGTTTGTTAGATAATATTTTCAACCCTAGGCTTGAATCACCCAATGTTCCTGTTGTGAAAATCATGTCACCTTCTTTCGCTCCCTTTCGGGTGAATAGTTTTCCTCGCTTGGCTTCTCCAAGTATTGTGATGTTAATGAAAAAACTTTTTGGAGACGAAACCGTATCTCCACCACAAAGTTCGACATTATAGAACATGCAAGCTTTATGGATTCCTTTGTACAGTTGGTCAAGAAAAGAAATCGAAATTTTTTTAGATATTCCCAGGGTTATTAAAACTCTTTTTGGAGTTCCCCCCATCGCGGCAATATCGCTAAGGTTGACTGCAATTGCTTTTTGGCCTAATTGTTCAGGGAGAATTGTTGAAGATTTAAAGTGAATATTTTCAACCAATGCATCTGTGGAGATTAATTGGTATTTGGATGGACTTGTAGAATAAACAGCACAATCATCACCCAAGGGTAAGACTGTTTTGCTGGCCTGATGCTTAAACTTTCCGGATAAGCGGTCAATCAAGCCGAATTCCCCTAGATCCTTGAGATTTGCCATAACTGAAGTGTTTTATAAATATTTAATCCCGATATGTTATCAGGAGCATAATTAAATGCCAACTGTTTGGCTATTGGGGTTTAAGAAGGTCGCGGGTGAGACTGTCGACATCGAATTTTTTTTCAATTTTGATAGAAATTTGGCTGCCTTCCTCCAGACCAGATTTTTGAAGCTCGTGAATAAAGCAGGTTATTTCTATATGTTCACCTGTTTCTGGAACCCAAATAGTCAGTTCCCTGAACTGATCGGCCTTATTAGGTGGAGTTGTTAATTCAGTAATTTCTCCCTCAAGTAAAATCATTCTCCGGTTTCCTTTCTAATTTAGGTGCACTTTAAGCGGAACAACTGGTTTGACGGCCCAGAAACTCTTTAGGTGTGGCCTGCGAGTAGAGATCGGAATCGATATCATATTCTTGGAAAAGCTCAGGTTTATCCTTAAAAGGATCCTCCATAAGAACACGCAGGCGTTTCACCTCTGAAAAGTCCGAATCTTTTAGGGATTTTTCCAGAGCGTTTTGTACCAGATGGGTTCTCAATATAAACTTTGGGTTGACTGCATCCATTTTCTTTTTCCGCTCCTTATGGTTTGTGCCTTCTCGCTCACAAAGTTTAAGATAATTTTCTAACCATGAATGCATGCCCACATCAAATTGTAATTTTTCTATTTTATCTGGATAGTTTGCGAGGAGACGGAAAAAGTTAGAATAGTCAACGTGATGGTTAATTAATAATTGAAACATTTCCTGCGTCAACTGGCTGAAGTCTTCATCAAGAATAGATATTCCAAGTTTTCGTCCCATTTCTTCTCTATAAAATCCATTGAATATGGGTTGATATTGCTTGATTTCTTCCTGTAACTGATCCGAACCAACTAAGGGGATTAATGTTTCTGCTAGCTTGTTCAGGTTCCAGAATCCAATCTCGGGTTGTTGTTGGTATGCATAACGTCCATGGGTATCTGAAGAATTGGGGGTATAACTTGGATTGAATTGATCAATAAAACCATATGGGCCGTAGTCAAAAGTTGTTCCTGTTATTGTCATATTGTCAGTATTCATGACACCGTGAACAAACCCTACCGCTTGCCATTTTGCAATTAATTTAGCAGTGAGAGTTAATACTCTTCTGAAGAAAATTCTGTATCGTTCGGGTTCATTCCATAAATCCTTGTGGTGATTTTGAATGGCAAATTCTGCCAGCCGCTCTACATTTTTTGGTTGATTGGTTTTATGGAAGTATTCAAAACTGCCAAAACGTATATGGCTGTCTGCGATCCGTACTAAAATAGCTGCTAATTCTGGTTTTTTCCGGTAAATGAGTTCTCTAATACCGATAACCGCCAGCGAACGTGTTGAGGGAATACCTAAGCCGCTCAATGCCTCGCTTCCCAAATGTTCCCGTATGGAAGACTGCAAGGTTGCCCGGCCATCAAACCCTCTTGCAAATCGGGTAGGTCCAGCCCCTTTTAAATGAACATCCCAGCTAATATTTTCTTTATTTAAAACCTCTCCAAGCAATAGGCCTCTGCCATCCCCTAGCCTGGGGTTGTAAGAACCGAATTGATGACCGCCATATGCCATCGCCAGAGGTCGAGCTCCTTCCATAGGCTGATTGCCACTGAATTTTTCTAGAAAGTCCGATCCTCCTTCAGAAGGAAGATCTATCAATGCGCCTACAGAAGGGGAATAATCGACAAGATATGGGTCTGTAACCGGATCAGGTTGTTTTTCCTGGTAAAACTCTGGCCCCAAGTCGATAAAACGATTTTTAAATTTTAAGTTTTGGTAAGGAGGCAATGATTTTTACGGTTTAGTTTAAGAAAAAAATCCGATGCTCTACCTAGTGTCGATGAAATACAGAGGCATTAGATTCTTTTTTTTTACAGCGAGGCTTTAGACAGGAATAGAAAATAAAAATACTTTGTTCGCTATGTTTGGAGGTGTTTCACTGAACATCTTGGACCAACCACATACGATGTTTAGCATCTTTAGTAAGAAACCATAACGTAGAGCCAACTTTGAACAGGACCAACCA
>CAJWOD010000014.1 GCA_913044145.1 uncultured Nitrospina sp.
TCACTCATCGCCTGTTCAAAAGTCATTTCTGAAATAGGTGTGTCATTCATATCAGGCCTCACATAATTTCTTAACATGGACTTTGACAGAATCTGCCAAAGCTTCTAAATCATAACCGCCCTCTAGCGTAGATACCAGCCGCCCTTCGCAGCATTCTTCTGCAATTTTACAAAGCCTTTCCGTCAACCAAGAGAAATCTTCCGTCGACCAATTTAGCTCTGCTAGAGGATCTGCTTCATGCGCGTCAAAACCCGCCGATATTAATATCAGCTCGGGCTCAAAGTTTTGTAATACTGGAAAGACTAGTGCTTCGTATTTCTGACGCATAAGTGCACCAGTACTCCTCGGTGGTAACGGTATATTAACAATATTGTTATAATTCCCTTGCTCTTCCTCGGTTCCAGTTCCTGGCCAAAGGGGTATTTGCTGTGAGGTAAAAGTTAAGCAGCGGCTTTCGTCCCATAGTATCTCTTGCGTTCCATTTCCATGGTGGACATCGAAGTCAATAACCGCAACTTTTTTTAAACCATGAAAATCAAGTGCATGCTTTACACCAAGGGCAATGTTCCCAAAAAGACAAAACCCCATAGCGCTCAATGTTTCAGCATGATGACCCGGAGGCCTGACAGCAACAAAAGCATTTTTAGCTTCGCCAGATAAAACTAAATCTACAGCACGTAAGACGCCTCCAGCAGCCCGGTAGGCAGCAGTCAGAGAACCAGAAGAGATATGAGTGTCTCCATCTAAAGATTTAAAACCAGTCTCAGGTACTGAATCTTGCAAGTAATTGATATGTTCCCGGGGATGAATTCTAAGAATGTCATCATCTGCTGCCATAGGTGCACTAACCCGTAATAAATTCACATCTTTTAATGCTTCTAAAATATATTCCAACCTGGCTACTTGTTCTGGATGACCTGGCGGCGTTAAATGTTGTAGACATTCTTCATGTGTTACAAGTGCTGTTTTCTTCATTAAGAAATTAAGCCTTCGTTCATTAATTTTTCAAATGTCTCATCTAAAGCTTTTTTCGCTCGCTTGATCAGTAAATCAATTTCTGATTTTGTGATTATTAGCGGAGGTGAAATAATCATTCGGTCGCCCACGTGCCGCATTATAAGATTGTTTGCGAAGCATCTTTCTCTACAGATATATCCAACTTTACCGGCATCTGATTTAAATGGAGAACGATTTTCTTTATTTGGAGTTAATGCTATAGAACCCATCATACCTACTATTTTTGCTTCTCCAACAAGTGGATGCATGCATAAGCCCTCCCACTCTTTTTTCAAATATGGTGCAACATCATTTTTTACATGCCCAATTATATTTTCATCTTCAATTATGCGTAGATTTTCAAGCGCTACAGCGGCGGCTACAGGATGGCTTGAATAAGTATAGCCATGGTTAAATTCATCCCTAGCAATTACGCTTTCAATTTCATCAGATACTATTGAACCGCCAATTGGTTGATACCCACTGCTTAAACCCTTCGCTATTGTCATTATATCAGGTTTTATATCTAGGGTCTGGCTTCCAAACCAATTACCCGTTCGACCAAAGCCACAGATTACTTCATCTGCAATTAAAAGTATTCCATAATGATCACAAATGCGTTGGACTTCCGGCCAATATGAATCCGGAGCAACAATTACACCTCCAGCACCTTGAACAGGTTCAGCTATGAAAGCTGCCACGCGGTCTACTCCCAAAGATTTAATTTTTTCTTCCAGTTCTCGGGCGCAAGCCAAACCAAAATCTTCGGGTGACAATTCACCACCTTCAGACCACCAATTAGGTTGATTAATATGATGTATGTCAGGTATTGGCATGCCACCTTGATCATGCATTGCTGACATACCACCTAATGATCCAGAGCCAACACTTGAGCCGTGATATGCATTTTTTCGACTAATGATAATTGATTTATTTGGCTTGCCTTTTAAAGCCCAGTAATGCCGAACCAATCTTATATTCGTATCATTGGCCTCAGAACCTGAACTAGCAAAAAATAAATGGTTTAAATCAAATGGAGCCAATTCAGCCAACTTTTCGGCCAACTCTATAGCTGGAAGATGTGTCGTTTGAAAAAATGTATTGTAATACGATAGCTCTTTCATCTGACGCGCAGCGACTTCCGCAAGTTCATGACGCCCATAACCTATATTAACACACCATAGACCAGACATGGCATCTAATATTTCTTCTCCTTCTGAGTCATATACAAAAACACCATTAGCACGCGTTATTACACGCGCGCCTTTTTCACCCAATTCTGCTTGTGCTGTGAACGGGTGCATATGATGAGCAGCATCACGCATTTGAAGTTCTTTAGTTGGAAACTTATTTGATAGTAAATTCATAGGGTTGCCTCATAAGCTTTTAATTTAAATTTTGTAAAGAAACTTCTTTTAACTAGCATTGACAGAGCTTTTACCGACTGTAATTGTAAAAATTCATAAAACAATAAAGAAGTGGCATATGACCTTACAAAATTTTGATGGAAAAAATGACACCATTACTCCAGAGCAAGTACAATACTGGGATCATAAACATCTGATCCATCCGTGGAGTGAATTCTCAGAAGATAGCTTTGATATGACGCAGGTCTCAAGAGCCGATGGCATATATCTTTATGATGCGCATGGAAATAAGTTAATTGACGGTCCAGGTGGCATGTGGTGCGTTAATATAGGATATGGGCGGAAAGAAATGGCCGATGCTATTTCTGAACAGATTATGAATATGACATATTCAAGTCCATGGTTTACTACCAATGAACCCGCTGCAATGTTAGCTAAAGTTATAACTGAAAAAACGCCTGGCGACCTGAACCGTGTCTTTTTTTCCAATGGGGGTTCTGACGCCGTCGATACCGCTTTGAGATTTGTGCAATATCGAAATAACGTTCTTAATCAACCAGATAAAAAGAAAATATTATGCAGGGAAAGAGGTTACCATGGATCGTCTTATCTGGCAGCGACAGTGTCCGGAACCAGTCGAGAGCATGATCGGCGATATATGGATACTCAACACGATCTTGCAATTATGCTACCCAATATAAATCCTTACATACGTCCAAGTGGAACATCGCTAGAGGAATGGTGCGATGAGAAAATATCAGAAATGGAGGAAACAATTTTATCCATTGGACCTGACCAAATTGGATGCTTTATCGCCGAACCTATCCTGGCTTCAGGAGGGGTAATCGTACCACCTCCTGGTTACCACCAACGCTCGCTTGAGCTATGTAAAAAACACGATATTGTTTATATTTCGGATGAAACAGTCACTGGTTTTGGCCGCTTGGGTCATTGGTTTGCATCAAAAGAAGTTTTTGGAATTCAACCAGATATTATCACATGCGCAAAGGGATTGACGTCAGGCTACCTTCCCATGGGCGCTGCTATAATCTCTGAAAGTCTTATTGATGGCATAAAAAATACAGACGGATCTCAACCCTTTACGAATGGTTATACATATTCGTGCCACCCAGTTGCCGCCAAGGCCGCTCTCACCAATATAGATATAATGTCAAAAGACAGAATCTTAGAACATGTGCGAAAGGTATCACCCCATTTTCAAAACAGACTACGCGATTTAGGCAAGAAATATGATATAATAGGGGACGCTCGGGGAGTAGGGCTTCTTGGATGCCTGGAAGGTTTGGGCTCTAAAGACTCATCGGAAGAAGCGCGCCTTAAAATTGACACCGAATTTGGTCAAATGATGGATAAAGCTTGCGAGAAACGCGGTTTATTGGTTAGACCAATAATTAACATGTGTGTATTTTCGCCGCCACTTATCATTACGCAAAGCGAAATAGATGATATGTTTGATATCCTTGAGGACGCAATATTAGAGGTTCAAGAAAACTATAGTTAGATACCTGTTTTATTACTTTTTTGACGAACAAGAAGTATTTATATAAAGCCAAATAACTTAACAACAAATTTATTCAGTAATGATTTCAAACGGATTTAACCGACATAAAAACTGCTGTATGTGGGCTTTTAAATAGTCCAATCAGCTCTTGGAAAATGACAAGTATAGCCATTTGGATTTTTAACTAAGTAATCTTGGTGATAAGACTCAGCTTCCCAAAACTCTTCCGCAGGAGTTACTTTCGTAACAACCTTGCCTGGCCATTTTTTTGAACTTTCGATATCAGAAATCATTTTAAAAGCTTCTTCCCGTTGCTCTGACGACGTGGTAAAAATATGTGATCGATAACTATCCCCAATATCGTTTCCCTGCCTATCAATGGTTGTGGGGTCATGAATTTGAAAAAAACATTCTAGCAAGCGGCGATATGATACGCTCGATGGGTCAAAAAGAATTTCAATTGCCTCCGCATGTCCAGTAGTTTCTGTGCAGACATCTTTGTAAGTTGGGTTTTTTAAGTGTCCACCCGTGTAACCAACACGCGTTTTCTGTACACCAGGAATCTTCCTCATCAAATCCTCCATACCCCAAAAACAACCACCAGCTAAAATTGCTATTTCCATTTTATTCTCCTATTAGCTCCACAAACTTGCCATAGCCCTCAGCCTCCATGTCATTTAAATGTATAAATCTTAGGCTTGCCGAATTTATACAGTATCGGAGGCCTCCTCGATCTTTGGGTCCATCTGGAAAAACATGGCCTAAGTGGCTGTCCCCATTTGTGGAACGTACTTCGGTTCTGATCATCCCATGAGAAGTATCCGAAATCTCAGTTACATAAGATGCTTCAACAGGTTTTGTAAAACTGGGCCATCCACAGCCACTTTCGTACTTATCATCCGATAGAAAAAGTGGCTCACCAGAAACGATATCGACATAAATGCCGGGCTCTTTATTGTGCAAAAGTTTCCCAGTCCCAGGTCTTTCAGTACCATTTTCCTGAGTGACCCAATATTCCTCTGGGCTTAAAAGTGCGATTGCCTCTGAATTCTTGTGATAGTTCATTGTAAACTCTCCACTTGTTATTATAAAATTTGGGGTAAATTTAACTAATTTCAATCCTTGAAAGATAGTATATTTAAATTTGTTACAAATTGTATTTAACTCTCGGGCCTATTATAACTCAGCACTAATGTATTTTTTTGAAAGGAAGAGATATGAAAACAGCTAAAGACTATCTAGACGAAGCAAATTCTGTTGTTCAAAAAATATCACCAGCTGAAGGGATCGAACGACACAACTCGGGTAATTTAGTAGTTGTAGACGTAAGAGACTCTTCGGAGTTCCCAAAAACAGGTACTGTACAAGGCGCTCTAAGAATTCCTCGGGGTCTAATAGAGTTCATCGCAGATGATACCCATCCAATGCATAACAGCGCACTGAAAAAAGATGCCGAAATTGGAATTATTTGTGCCGTCGGAGGCCAAGCCGCTCTTACAGCTAAAACAATGAAAGATATGGGTTTTGAAAATGTCGTTAACCTTGGTGGAGTAAGCGGTTGGGCTGAAGCTGGCGGGCCAATGGAAGATTAAAATACAAAATTCTCTTTTGAATAGCCTTGTATGAATAAGAGCGCCGTTAAATCCCCAAAATTTATTCGGATATCGCATTGTTCTGCAACAGATGGTTTGGCGTGAAGAGCTACACCTGTACCAGCTTTACTCAACATGTCCAAGTCATTGGCTCCATCACCAACCGCGATTACCTGTCTTGCAGATAGATTAAACTTGCTCGCGATACGGTCTAATTGTTCAACTTTAGCCTTTTTGCCCAATATTGGTTTTTGTACTTTTCCAGTGAGCTTATTTTCATTTGTAAGCAAGACATTTGCATGATTTTCATCAAAGCCAAGGTAGGCAGAAACTTTCTCTGTAAACAAAGTAAATCCGCCCGAAACAAGAGCACTGTAGGAACCATTTGCTTTCATTGTTGATAAGAGAGTTAATGCACCTGGCATATAAGTTATTCGTTCCTTAAGAACTTTATCAATAATCTGCGTGGACAAGCCCTTCAGCAGTGCGACTCTTTCAGTTAAAGCTTCTTCAAAGTCTAATTTACCGTTCATCGCTTCGGCTGTAATAAGCTTCACCCGTTCTCCAATTCCAATTTCACTGGCCAGCTCATCTATGCATTCCTGCTCAATTATAGTGCTATCCATATCTGCAAGCAGAATAGATTTTTTACGCATTTTGTCTTCCTGAATCACCAAATCAATTTCTAGTTCTTGAAATTTTGACCACATAGACCAACGGTCACTAGGAATTTTGGGTATGATAAATTCAGCAGCTTCGTCACTTGCAAGATAAACATAGTCTTTAGCTTCCCAAGCCTCACACAGATTTTTAACGAGTTTTGATTTCAATAGGCCAGAATTTGGAGGTGCAATTAGTGTAACTGCATACATGATTAAACTTTCATAGCGCCAAAGAGCGAAGCCCTTTCATATCTCTGCCTATAACTAGATTTTTACTGTTGTTAAAGGCAGGATTATCAATTATTTCGATACGTGGGACACCTCTCCCCAACGAGAGGCAATTATCTGGAAGGGTAAAAGACATGGATACTAAAAAACCGGTTACGCGGCCGGATAACGCGTGTTTTTCTTCCGGCCCCTGTGCCAAAAACCCCTCTTTTGACGTAACTAAGCTTGCAAACGCACCACTTGGAAGATCCCACCGTGCTGCGGTTGGTAAAGCAAGGTTGAAATTAGCAATCGAAGAAACAAGAAAGATTCTCGAAATTCCGAGTGATTATAGAATTGCTATAGTCCCCGCTTCGGATACAGGTGCTGTCGAGATGGCAATGTGGTCTATGCTAGGAGCTAGAGATGTCACCATGGTAGCCTGGGAAAGTTTTGGGGATGGGTGGATCAACGATGCCGTAAAACAACTTAAACTAGATGTTAAAATCTTTAACGCCGACTATGGTGACATCGTAGACATGGAAAGCCTGGATTATGATACTGACATTGTATTTACCTGGAATGGCACCACCTCAGGCGTATGCCTCAAGGATGGAAACGCAATACCGCATGATAGGTTAGGTCTCACAATTTGTGATGCAACCTCAGCTGCGTTTGCTATGGATTTACCTTGGAAAAAATTGGACGTAACAACCTTTAGTTGGCAAAAAGTCTTAGGTGGAGAAGCTGCACATGGAATGCTTATCCTTTCTCCAAGAGCGGCCCAAAGATTGGAGAACTACACACCTTCCTGGCCCGTTCCAAAGATATTTCGACTTACAAAAAACGGAAAACTTATTGAAAGTATTTTTGAAGGTGCAACAATTAATACACCCTCAATGCTCGCCGTAGAAGACTATCTACTTTCATTAGAATGGGCAAAAAGCGTTGGTGGAAAAAATGAGCTCATCAATAGAGCAAAAAGAAATGCCAAAGCCATTTGGGATTTTTGTGATAGTCGGGATTGGATAGAAAATCTTGCCATTAATCCTTCCACACGATCTACGACTTCTGTCTGTCTGAAATTCAAAGACAACAGAATTACTGACGGTCATTCCTTTGCAAATAAAATAGCAAAGCGGCTAGAAACTGAGAAAGTGGCTTTTGATATTGGAGCTTATAGAGATGCTCCACCGGGTCTTAGAATTTGGTGCGGAAGTACAGTAGAGACCTATGATATAGAAAAAATGTTGCCTTGGATAGATTGGGCTTTTCATGAAGAAATTCAGGCCAGCTGTTAAACCCCCAAAATCACTAGTTTTCACGAATTTAATTTCATAATTTAGTAGGAAAGACCCATTAAATGGCACCTAAAGTATTAGTATCAGACAAGTTAAGCGAAACAGCAGTTCAAATATTTATCGATCGCGGTATCGAAGTGGATTTTATGCCAGACTTGGGTAAAGACAAAGAAGCTTTGGCTAAAGCAATTGGAAACTACGACGGTTTGGCAATCCGGTCTGCAACAAAAGTAACTCCAACTATTTTAAAAAATGCTCATAAACTGAAAGTGATAGGTCGGGCTGGCATAGGAACCGATAACATTGATAAACAGGCGGCCTCCAAGCAGGGTATAGTCGTTATGAATACACCATTTGGAAACATGATAACTACTGCTGAACACACGATAGCTATGATGTTCGCTGTTGCCAGGCAGATTCCACAAGCAAGTGCATCAACTCATGCGGGCAAATGGGAAAAATCAAAATTTATGGGTGTCGAACTAACGGGAAAAACCTTGGGCGTAATTGGAGCAGGTAACATCGGAGGAATTGTTTGCGAGCGCGCCCGAAATTTAAAAATGAAAATATTGGCATATGATCCCTTTTTGTCCAATGAAAAAGCGCTTGAAATGGGTGTTGAAAAAATAGAAGGACTAGAAGATTTACTGCCAAAAGCAGACTTCATAACCTTACATGTCCCGCTTACTGATATGACCAAAAATATTTTAAGCCGCAAAAATTTGGAAAAGACTAAAAAAGGTGTACGTATTATTAATTGTGCTAGGGGAGGACTGATAGACGAAAGCGCTTTAGCAGATTTTTTAAAAAGCGGTCACGTGTCTGGGGCCGCTTTAGACGTTTTTGAAGAAGAACCTGCAAACAACAATCCTCTTTTTAATTTACCTAATGTCGTTTGCACTCCCCACTTAGGCGCAGCAACAATTGAGGCCCAAGAAAACGTAGCCCTTCAAGTTGCCGAACAAATGTCTAATTATCTGCTTGAGGGTGCTGTAGAAAATGCCCTCAACGTGCCCTCTATGAGCGCAGAAGAAGCAAAGGTTATGGGACCTTGGGTTAAATTATCACAATATTTAGGAAGTTTTGCTGGTCAAATGACTGATGAACCCATCAAAGAAATTAATATATTATATGACGGAATTGTTTCTAAAATGAATTTGCCTGCACTGAATAGTAGCGTGATTTCTGGGATTATGAGTAAAGCCAACCCAGACGTTAATATGGTTTCAGCACCTATTATTGCAAAAGAACGTGGCATCAAAATTAGCACTACTACTCAAGAAAAAGCGGGGGTATTTGAGGGTTATATCAAGGTAACAGTAGTAACAGAAAGAAGAGAACGCTCAGTGGCTGGCACTGTCTTTAGCGATGGCAAACCTCGTTTTATTCAAATTAAAGGCATCAATATCGATGCTGAAGTTGGGCCTCACATGCTGTACACAACAAATGAGGACGTTCCTGGTATAATTGGTGTTCTAGGAAAAACACTTGGTGATAACGATGTTAATATTGCAAACTTTACTCTTGGGAGATCGCAAGCCGGTGGCCAAGCGATTGCTTTGTTGTATGTAGATAATCCAATTTCGGATACAGTTATTGGAGCTTTAAAAGCGACAGGTGTTTTTGGACAAGCGAAAGCATTAAATTTTGCAGTTGAAAACCCAAACAGTTAGCGGCTTCGAAGCGGCGTAACCTATATAAATGAAATTAAAATTCAATCTGGGTTCGACCTTTTAGCTTTTTAAGTTCATCTGAAAATTTATCAATTAGTATTGGCCATCTTGCATTTTTTCATAAATTTATCCTAAAACTTATTAATGTTTACAATTGCTGCCCTCTACCATTTTACGCGATTTAAAAATCATTTAGAATTGCGTGAACCTCTGCAAAAAAAATGCGAAGAATTAAGCATAAGTGGATCTCTATTGCTCGCCTCAGAGGGAATAAACGGTACGGTTGCTGGTACCGGCGATAGTATAGAAAAAATACTTATCTATATAAAAAAAATGCCAGGCTGTGCTGATTTAGAATATAAGACCAGTGTGTCAAAACTGCCGCCATTTCCCAGAATGAAGGTAAAGTTAAAAAAGGAAATAGTCACGATGGGTCAACCAAATATTGACCCCAAAGCCAGGGTTGGACATTATGTCGATCCATCTGAATGGAATAAAGTACTACATGATCCCGATGTTGTTGTGATCGATACCCGTAACGAGTATGAGGTCGACATAGGTACTTTTAAAGGTGCTATAAACCCTCACACTAGTTCTTTTAGAGAATTCCCAGCTTGGTGGGAAAAAAATAAAGAGAAATTCCAAAATAAACGTATCGCGATGTTTTGTACTGGAGGAATTCGCTGCGAGAAATCAACGAACTACCTTATTGGCCAAGGTGTTGAGAATGTCTCTCATTTAAAAGGTGGAATATTAAAATATTTAGAAGAAATGCCCAAAGAGCAAAGCGAATGGGAGGGCGACTGCTTTGTGTTTGATGCGCGAGTATCCGTTGGGCATGAACTAAAAGAGGGGCCCCACAAATTATGTTATGCCTGTAGGCAACCCATACTGCCCAAAGATAAAGAACGTTCCGAGTATGAACATGGTGTTTCTTGTCATAAGTGCAAAAGTAAAACGACTGAAACTGATAAAAGCCGATTTCGGGAAAGGCAAAAACAAATCCAATTATCTAGAAAACGCGGACAAAAGCATATGGCTGGTTATGACGGGAATTAACTTTTAGATATTCTTGGACGCCCAGATGCTTCTACTAAGACAGTAGCCTCAACAAAAACTGTACGGCTCTCTATATTGGCCGTTTTTATCTCTCGATCAATATTCACAGTGACATTCTCTGCACCAGCTTCTTTTGCTTTCTGAATACTTTTCTCCGTCAATTTTTCTTCTAAAATTTTCAAGGCTTCTTTCTCACTTTTAAAATTAACAGGTTTTCCATCAAGATGAGCAAGATATTTCCCCTCTGAAGGAGAAGAAATAACCCCAGACTCCCTCATAACTATTTTCCCAACAACGGCCCCGATTGCATTTGCCACGCCAGCATATTCAGGTAAAATAACTTCACAATTTAATTTATCACCAACAGCAGGATAATAGGTTGGTGCAGAAGCCCCCAGGCCTACAATTTTTTTACTAATCCCAACTTCGACTTTTATTAAATCACTATACCCCTCAAGTCCAAACCGAGTCATAGGGTGCTTGGCTAAGACATCTGGCTCGTCTCCAAAATCAACCTTTTCTTCCGAGAAGGCCATTTCTAAAATAGAGCTGCTCGTTTGCTCAGTAAGTTGACGAACTATTTTTTGAGCCATTTGTTCAGTTGAGCTAGCCAAAAGCTCTCCAGATCCACCACGCCGCCGAGAAAAAAGATCGATCGCTTTAGTCGCTGCCTCTTTATTCCAGGCGTTTGTTTTTCCAAGTACATGACTGGCATCAGAAGGTGTCAAAGCTGATATTTGTGCAACACCCATGGAAACTAATTTTATTACAGACTGCAAATCTAGGCGGGATTTAACTACATCACTCATGGGAGAAAATTGATTGCCTACTCTTTTATAAACTTTATGATCGCGCTCTGATAAAATTGGTTCTTTTGAGCTCATAGTTCTACGCACAAATCGCGCATCAAAATCATTTGGCGTTTCACTTTTGAGCTGGCTATCCAATGTTTGATGGATCAAGTCTGGTTCAATTGATGCAGCCAAAGAAATTGGTACTACTCTTTTAGGGCCCAAAGAAATATCTCCACCCAAACCCCCAAGTTTCAATTTTACCTCACTGTCGCCACCTAATCCAAAGGTATACATAGCCACTGCTTCTACCATGGTTCTATAGGGTCCAACGCTTGCTCCTCTGGGATCAATAGCAGGTTTCCCTCCCATCAGAACAGCTATGTCTGTTGTTGTCCCTCCAATATCTGAAACAATTGCTTCATTTTCGCCTGTTAACCATCTTGCCCCTACTATAGAAGCAGCTGGCCCACTTAAAATGGTTTCAATTGGTTTTTCGCGTGCTTGTGCGGCACTAATTAAAGCGCCGTCTCCTCTTACGACCATCAAAGGTGCCAAAATCCCGAGGTTCTCTAAGACATATTCAGCTTTTATAATTAGCAAATCAATAAGAGCGATTAATCTCGCATTTAAAATTGCTGTTAGAGCTCTCTTTGGGCCATTGAGTTTAGCCGAAAGTTGATGAGATAAACTGACCGGCTTATCTGTTAATTTTCGAATAATTTCCGCGGCCTCTAATTCATGCTCTGGATTTCTTACCGCAAATTGTGAACATACTGCGTAAGCGGAAATGCCAGTAACTTTGGATACCCAACTAGACAGTTCTATTTTATCAAGCGGGTTTTTCTCAAATCCAGCATAATTATGACCGCCCTCAATAACTAAAAAAGGGTCCCCGCTTAAAGCATCAAAAATTGAATGTTTTTCTAGATCGCTGTCCTTAAAACCAATCATAATTAATGCAACCCTATCTCCTTGTTCCTCGACTAAAGCATTTGTTGCTAAGGTAGTTGACAAGGAAACTAAAGAAATTTTTTCTGGTTTTATATTTTTCTGGTTTATCGCTTGTTTTATTGCTGACCCAATCCCTAAAGATAAATCGCTGTGAGTTGTCAGCGATTTAGAAAAAGCAATAACGCGTTCCTCATTTTCTAAAATGACCGCATCAGTATAGGTTCCACCAGTGTCAACACCTAAGATAAACGACATTTTTATTCCTTAAGCTTATTCAAATGCACTTAATTTGTTATTTTGGAAATGCCTGTCCATTTGCGGCAAATTTTATCCGTTTAGTTCCCTTTTCGCCCATTGCGCTGCATCTGCAACCATAGGGTTGGGATCATTCAAGAGATGCTCAATTTTATCTATATATTTTTTATCGTTAGAATTGCCGATTGCATACAGAACGTTTCTGATAAATCTATCGCGACCTATCCTTTTTATTGGGCTCCCAGAAAATTTTGCTCGAAAGGACAAATCGTCTAAAACAACCAATTGATCTAGATCTGGCTCCAATAAATCTTCACGTGCATGATATTTATTATCAGCGGCTTCTTTTGCAAACTTGTTCCAAGGACATACGGCCAGACAATCATCACAACCATATATACGATTTCCAATTTTAGGCCGTAAATGCTCGGGAATAGGGGTCTTACTTTCTATTGTAAGATATGAAATACAAAGTCGCGCATCTAACTTGTATGGTTTTGGAAATGCATTTGTCGGACAGACGTCTAAACAGGAAGTACATGTCCCACAATTGCTTATCTCCATGTTGTCTTCTTCGATATTAAGCGTAGTGAATATCGAACCAATAAAGAACCAACTGCCGAGTTCCCTACTTACCAAATTTGTATGCTTGCCTTGCCAACCCAACCCAGCTGCCTGGCCTAGAGCTTTTTCAGGTACAGGCGCTGTATCAACAAAAACTTTCACTTCACATTCAAACTCTTTTACTAGCCATCGAGCTAAGCGTTTTAACCGCTTTTTGACTACATCATGATAATCTTTGTTTTGCGCATAAACGGAAATCGCACCTTTTTCAGGTTTTTTTAAGATTTCTAGTGGATCATGCTGTGGGGAATAACTTTCTCCTAACATTACACATGACTGAGCACTAGGCCATAGACTGCTCGGGTCCGATCTCCACTCTACCTTCTCATTCATCCACGACATTTCACCATGCCGATTTTTATTCAAAAACTCTTTAAGCCTACTTGAATGCTCTTTTAAACTCCAAGGTCGGCATATTTTCATAAGGCTAAAGCCCTCCAACTGGGCTCGCTCCTTGAGTTTATGTTTCATAGCTTCATTCGTCATCTAAACACATCAAAATAGCTAAATTTCATCACAATAAATATAATTTCTAAGCAAAAAGAAAATAGATAATAGGAAATTTTAAAAATCTAAATCGTTATAATGATCTGCGGGAGGAAACCCAGAAATTTGATCTGCTAAAATACCACGGAAGGCCGGACGTGATTTTATTTTTGCATACCAATCTTTGACTGTGTTCGATTCAAACCAATCAACATCTTTTGTATAATCCAATGTTGAGAAATGGGCTGCAGCTGTAAAATCTGCTAAAGTCATGGAATTTCCAGCTAACCATCTGCGGCGCTCAAGTAGATAGGTCATGTAGTCTAAATGATATTTAATTTTACGTTTCCCATGCATAACATTTTTACTATCAGGAGCGCCCTGTTTCATAATCTTCTTATTTATTCGCTCGTATAAGAGTTTTGATGTGACTTCATAATGAAACTTATCATCGAACCAGTTTACCAATCTCCTAACTTCATACCGATCTTCAGCACTGTCCGGCATTAATTTAGGCTGTGGAAACAAATCTTCCAAGAATTCACATATAGGGGTACTTTCAGTAAGGTTCATGCCGTCCACTTGCAAAATAGGTATTTTACCGCTTGGACTTTTTTTTAAAAACTCAGGTGATTGTTCCCAATACCTCTCCTCGATAAGTTCCACTTCAACTTTTTTTTCCGCTAATACAAGGCGAATTTTTCTACAAAATGGTGATAAAGGTACATGATAAAGTTTTAGCATTTCAAAATTCAATTTTAATTTTCAAAAACACATGCACGGATTTGAATCAATTTTCAATCAGTAAAACAATCTGAGCGGTCATCCTTCAATATTGTTGCAGCGCCATCAGCGATTGAAAGCGCACGTTTTCGAATATATTTACTGGGATCTATGACCGAGCGCTGTTTAGGGTTAGGTAAAACAGCAGCCAGCAAACTCGCTTGCTGTAAACTTAGTTTGCTGGATGGCACTCCAAATAGCTTTTGACTAGCCTGTTCAATTCCAAAGATACCCTTATCAAATTCAGCAATATTTAAATAAACCTCAAGAATGCGTTTTTTGGACCAAGAAATTTCTACGACTGGAGTCAAAATTGCTTCAAAGATTTTTCTAATCCAACTTCTTTGGTGCCAAAGAAATAAGTTTTTTACAACTTGCTGACTTATTGTAGAGGCGCCTCTTTTGGATCCTTGATCTATGGCTGACCGAATTGCTGCCAAATCAAAACCCCAGTGATTGCAAAAATTCACATCCTCTGCGGCCACAACACTTAAAGGCACATTCTCCGACATATCCTCCAAATAAACCCAAGAATAAGAAATTGAACCATGATTTGACTTCTCTGCAAGCATATAAGGCGTAGTAGGAATAGGAACAAATCGAAAAATTAGCACAATTCCAAATATTAAAAGAAAAAGCATTATCAACACTATCTTCAAAATTTTTTTCAATTTCGGAAGCATAAAAATTTTCCA
>CAJWOD010000015.1 GCA_913044145.1 uncultured Nitrospina sp.
ATATTTAACTATCTTGAGTTCACTATAACCCAGCAGATTCAAAGGAATCACTCACATTACGAATACGGAGTTTTCGCCGTATTGCTGCAAATCCTGCAGAAGTTCTTCTGCCCAGCCCAGAACGATAAACCGGTTTTACTGCTAGCTTTGCCTTTAAAGGATCTTCTGTGAAAAACCGCGTATCTAAAGGACTCAGGAATCGGCATGCTGGGTATAACCATTTAAGAGGAACATTATTACGCTGAATCGCTTGATCCATATGCTCTGCAAGCTCTACCAGATTTGGATAGTTGGATGTTTCTTTCATGCTATCCCGCTGCAAAAGAATCAGCGGAATAATTCCAGAATTTATCAAACGATCGATATCCTCTTTAAATTTATCCTGAGAACCTGCAGTCATTATCAGATCCGTCAAAATCGTACCTGGGGAAAAAACACTCGACGCATACTCCAAGGCTTCATAAGTTTTTTCAGCGGCCATAATTTTTTTTGACTTAGCGGTTCCGAAAAATCCTCCAAGAGGAAAGTTAACAAGGTCAAAACCCGACGCATAAACACAATCGATGGTGTTTTTATTTAACGGAGGGAATCCTTTTAAGGCTACGAAAGTATTAAAACGTTTTTTGATCGCTTCGACTAATGGTGCCAACCTTTGAAAACCCCTGTCATCTTCATTACTGTAATCCATATTCAATTGAATCAAATCAGCCGCGCCTTCTTCGAACGCAGCCTGGATAACGGCAAGAACAGCTTCGATGGGCATACTTAATTCGGTCCCCTGACCGATTGCTCTAAGAAACACATTAAAACAATAACCATCAAGACAAATATTTTCTGAAACTGGAGTACGCTTTTTTAGCTGCTGTTTTAGAAAATCAGGGACAGGAATAATACCCACATCCGTTTCGCCCTCTTCCATACATAACCGCAGTCGGTCTTGCTGGGAAAACAACTTTGGGCCATCTTTATCGGGAGGATTCAACGTGGTTTTGACTATAAAATCTTCAGCTAAGGCCAAGGTTATCTCTTCACCTGGCTCTGCTGAGCAAAGTCCCCGCGATACTTCAGAAAGCCCATGCATTAAGGTTGGAATTGCCAAGCCTCTTTGAATCAGCCCTAGTTTTATTTGTCCAAAGTATTTTTTATCCATATATTCAGGTTGATCCATTTAGGTAAAAACCTATAGATTTTCTAATATTTTTTGATGAATGCCACCAAAACCCCCGGAGGACATAACAAGAATCACATTACCCGATTTTGAATTTTTTGTAATGAATTCTACTATATCATCTACTTGCGGAATATAATCGGCTATCCCTCCTAATTCACAAATAGATGCCACCACCCCCTCTATATTAAGCCGTTCTTCTTCTTTTATTTTTTCTGGAGCAAACAGTTTCGAAAAAATAACACGGTCTGCCTTTAAAAAACTTTTCGGGAAAGAATCTTCAAACACTTTTCTACGCGATGTCGCAGACCTTGGCTCAAAAACTGCCCAGACCTTCTGATCAGGGTACGCCTTCTTTACTGCATCAATTGTTAAATCAATTGCCGTCGGGTGATGCGCAAAATCATCTATGACTGTTATTCCGTTTTTCTCCCCCACAATTTCTTGTCTGCGTTTAATTCCCTTAAAGCTTCGAAAACCTTCATTAATTTCATCTTTCGTCAATCCAAGATTGAAACAAAGTCCAGCTACAGCAGCAGCATTTTCGACATTATGTCGACCTATCATTGCCAATTCAAAATCTCCACGATGTTGGTTTTTAAATGACAGCGAAAAATGTCCAAATCCTTTTTCAAATCGATAACTTTCGATTCGCCATTGAGCCGCCTCATCATAACCATAAGTTTCTATTTTACATGAAGCAGATTTAATCACTTCCTGAATATTTTTGTCATTTGATTTAACCAGCATAACGCCGTTGGGCTTAATTAAACCAACATAATCTCGAAAAACCTGTTTAATCTGCTCCAGATCACTAAATATATCCGCGTGATCAAATTCGATACTCGTTAAAATGGAAGCATCAGGCCGATAATGGAGGAATTTGGGTGCCTTATCAAAAAATGCGCTGTCATATTCATCCCCTTCGGTTACAAAATACTCACCCTGAGAAACTTGGTGGTTAGTATTAAAATTTTTCAACCAACCCCCGACCATAAACCCCGGTTTCCGGTGAGACGATTCAAGAACCCAACTCAATAAAGAAGTCGTTGTCGTCTTACCGTGGGTACCTGTCACCACAAGAGATTTTTTACCTTCTAAAAAAAACTGGGAAAGAGCTGATGGGAATGAGGTATAGGGAATCCCTGCTTCTATAACCGCCTGCACTTCTTCATTGGTTTTAGAAACAGCATTGCCAACAATTACCAGATCGATATCCTTAAAAATATTTTCCTTTTTATACCCTGGAAAAATTTCAATACCCGCATCGTTCAACAATATACTCATGGGGGGATAGATATTCGCATCTGACCCTGTGACAGAATACCCAGCCTTTTTGAGCAATCCTGCAAGTGCGGCCATGCCCGTGCCACATATCGCTATAAGATAAATGTTTTTAATGCCTTTGGGTTCCATAGAAAGGAGGCATTGTAGAAACTACCTAGTATAAAGTCAACCGGCTAACGGAAGAGGGAACTTAAAGCTATCCAACAAATTTCTAGGTTAACCATTGAATTCGCCTTTCTAACAGAACATTTCTTTTAGTTTAGAAAGGCAATCGATAGAGCAGTCAGGGTTAGCAATGGCAATTTCTTCTGGGAATCCTAATCCAAAGTTCGCGATACAGGTATATACGCCTGCCCTCTTCCCCGTTTCAACGTCAACAGGGCTATCACCTATAAGGACTGCTTCATCAGCTGAAATATTTAATTTTTCCAATATAGAAATCAAACCTTCAGGATCTGGTTTTTTTGAATTAACACTATCCCCACCAATTATTGCGTCAAAGGAATGTAATCTGTTTAAGGAATTCAGAATACGACGTACAAAATCTTCCGGCTTGTTGGAACAGATTGCCTGCTTTTTATTTTTAAAATGTTCTAGAATTTCCCTCCCATATGGATAAAAATCGGTGTGGTGGACTAGGTTTTCTGAATAATGCTTTTTAAAGAGAGCAACAGCTTGGGGAATATCTTTAAAAGAAGAGCCTTCTAAAGATTGCGACATCAAACGTTCAACACCTTTTCCAACATATTTACGAATCGTCTCCCGGGGTAACTCAGGAAGACTGAGATCTGTTAAAGTAAGATTCACCGAATCCGTAATATCTATAAGAGTATCTACCAGAGTCCCATCGAAATCGTAGACGATGAGAGAAATTTTTCGCATTTCTTATTTTGCTATCTTATTAGAATACAAATGAACCTCGTCCTACGCCGAGCAACTAATAGTTAGAGTCATCATAACGGTAGGCTTTGACTTTATTTTTATCATCGAAAAGAATGACTAGCCCTTTTGACTCTACTTCACCTAACTTCCATTTATCTATCTGGTAAGTCCACATGGTATAGCCATTTTCATTTCCTTCTTTAAATGGCAACCCGAACCAGTCAATGATATCTAACTGAGTTGTAATATTATTTTCAATATCTTTGACTTTTTCACTATTAAAATCTTTTCCTACCGAAGCACAACCTAGCCACACCGAAAGCAATAAAACCATTAAGAGAAAAAAAGGAATTTTTTTCATTACGCCCCTCCGTTGGAATAGAGTTTTTTATATTCCAAGAGAATTTTTGCAGCATCCGTGTGAGAATGAATCGGAAGTCGTCCACCCATATGAGACACAACCTGGGCAGCACAATAAGAACCAATGATCGCCGACTCTTCCAAAGAATAATTTCCCAACACTCCATATAGAGCGCCTGCTGCAAACAGATCACCCGCACCTGTTGCATCCACAGCCTTGACCGGAAAAGTTTTCACTTCTATAGGTTCCAAGCCTATTTTACCGACTATAGATCCATTAGAACCCTGAGTTAAAAAAACTGTACCAACCATCTCTTGCAGCCTTTTAAAAGCTTTTATGGGATCCGACTCTCCTGTCATCGCGAGGGCTTCCACTGCATTACAAAAAAGAATATCTACATCCCCTTGGATGAAATTAACAAGGCTCTCTTTATATGTATTGACAACGAAAGCATCGCTTAAAGTGAAAGAAACAGGTATCCCTGCTTTTTTTGCTAGTCGCGCCATACGCAACCCTGCTTTTCGGGTTTCATCTCCCGTCCATAAATATCCTTCCACATAAACAACGCGCGAATTTTTGACTATTCTTTCATCTACGATCTCTGGGTGAAGAGAGGATGAAACACCCAGATTGGTCAGCATGGTTCTTTCCGTATCGGGAGTTATAAGAATAACACAGGTTCCCGTCCCCTGCTCATCAGTGCCTGGGCCAATGAACCCCACTCCGCAATTTTTCATGTCTTCTGTATAATATTTGCCGTTGGCATCATTGGCTACGCGACCCAGGTAATAAGATTTTGTTCCAAGTACACTTGCACCATGCACGGTATTAGCAGCAGAACCCCCAGAAGAAATTTTTTTCGGTTTGGACTTTAGAAATTCCAGAATCTTGTTTTGGTCTTCGATAGAAGATAAGGTCATTCCACCCTTGGTCACCGAAGCTTGTTCAATAAAAGCATCATCAACTTGAACTTCAATATCAACCAAAGCGTTACCAATTCCTACTAGGTCGTACTTCATAAAAATTAGTTTTTTAGGTTAAAGTTTTGATTATAAAATTCTATAAATAAGAAAGGAGAATCAGACTACAATCTAGATTCCCTAATCCAGAGCTAATTGTCAATTGTAAATTTTGTTCTCCCAGAGTAAAATTTTAACCGATGACTAGAAATAATTCCATTATCCAACTAAATTTTTTTCTGCTGGCTGCCTTCTTCATCTTTCCTCCAACCTTTTCGTTTGCCTCGGTTAATGAAGAAGGCGTAAATTTGTTTCGAAGATCTATCACGAACATACTTTCAAGCTCCTGCCTTAGAAAAAATAATTATGGAATTAAAATTTATTCTTTGGATCGCGGAGAAACATTGTATGAAATTCGTAGTAAAAAATTATTCATCCCTGCCTCCAACTCTAAAATTATTACTACAGCGGTTGCATTAAAGTATCTTGGTCCTAATTATCGGTTTTCCACTCAAATTTATACCGATGGAATTTTAGAGAATCAAATTCTCAAAGGGAATCTGTACATAAAAGGTTCTGGTGATCCCAAATTGGTTACAGAACAACTATGGCTTTTAGTGAATGGATTGAGGAATCTTCCCTTAAGACAAATCAAAGGGAATATAATTGGCGACGATTCTTTCTTCGATAAAAAGAAACGGGTAAAGACCTGGATCGAAAATCCAGGAGCGCAAGCTTATGAAGCACCGTTAGGGTCATTATCGTTTAATTTTAATACGACAAAGGTTTATGTGAGTCCAGGGCGAAAGGTCGGAGATCAACCTAAAATTGTTATCGAACCTGAAAACGATTACATCAAACTAGAAAATAACGCGCGAACTTTGAAACCAGGAATACGGAATCGATTAATCGTAAATAGGGTCAATAAAGAAGATCATGATCTTATTACTATTTCAGGAGGAATAAACCTAGGCCAACCCCGCGCGCAGTATTTTCTAAATATTACTAAACCCACTGAATACGCACTGAATATATTCAAATCGTATGTTGAACTTGCCGGAATAGAATTCGATGGAAAATTACTGAAAGGAAAACTTCCGGAAAATGCAGTGAAACTATACACCCATGAAGGCGAACCTCTTGCGTTGGCCCTTCGTGGCTTGAATAAATTTAGCAATAATTTTGTTGCCGAACAAATTCTTAAAACTATTGGTGCTGAGCGTTTTGGCCCACCTGGTTCGACAAAAAAAGGGCTAATCGTTTTTGAAGAATATATGAAGCAACTAGGATATGAGTCGGGCCAATACAGAGTTTTTGATGGTTCTGGCCTGTCTCGACAAAATCGCCTATCACCTATGATCCTAGTGGATATTTTGCGGAATATAAAAAATGATTTAAGCATTTATCCAGAGTTTGTTACAGCACTAGGAGTAATGGGAGTAGATGGGAATGTGAAGCATAGAATGTCCAAAGTTGAAAGTTCCAACAAAGCAAGGGTGAAAACAGGAACCTTGAATTTTATCAGCGCGTTATCAGGGTTTTTTGAATCAAAGGATGGAGAACTGTTTGCCTTTTCAATTTTGATGAACGACTTAAAATGTTCAAATGGAAGGGTAAAAAAAATTCAGGACCAGATTATCCAAAAAGGATTAAACTTTCGACGAGTACCTACGGGAAGCATTTTGAAAGATGATAAAGCAAAGCGCTTTCAGCCTAAACCCTCTATACCTTAATATTATTTATCAGCAACAAGACGACTTAAATCAACCAAAAATTTTTCTGTTTTCTTTTCGATCTTCCTCAATAATTTTTTTCCAATCCCTTTTTTTATTGGGTGCTTGCAGGAATTCTTCGTAAATAGATTTCGCAAGTTCCATTTTATCTATACCCTCGGGAGCAACCTGTATATCTAGTTGTGCCAAGGCCATATCGAAATCCTTATTAAGCAGAGACGCCGAGTCCATGTTGCATTCTTTCAGAGCTTGTTTAACAACTCCCTGATCTTGACCAAAGCGTCTTGCGACTTCATTTATATTGGAGGGCTTGTATTCTTTATTTGGCCCGATTCCTAAGTGGTAAGCGCAAAACAAACTAAACGCATCCAGGTTTCCCACTAATTCTTTGTCTGAACCTGATCTTATGCCAGTGTCCTCTGCAGAAACATTTGCATTGGGAAAGTTTCGATTTCCATTCTGTTTTCTCTCAATATGATTCCTTGACCTAGGTCCACCATTACTCCCATTTTCCCTTTGTTGACGTGAGGGATTTCTTCTTTTCTGTCCTTGCGGCTTATTACGGTTATTGGAATTCCCTCCCGATTGGTTTTTGTTTGCCATCAAAATATGTGAAGTCAGCGCCTGCGAAGAAGTTGGACTAGAAGACACCCAAGGATGAATTGATTTTTTCTTAGAACCGGAGTTTCCAGAGGTTGAATTTGCTGAAGCCGATTTTGGATTTTGATTTGACCTTCGTGAAGAAGAATTTTCCTGGCGGTTATTAGGATTCCGTTTTGGTTTATTACCGTTATTTTTTTGCAACTTTCCTGTTTTTCTCAAAACGGTTTTCCTTTATAAAAGGTTGAGTATGCTTTAAAGGTATTCTGCATTTTTAAAAAGTTCCTTTTAAATTTTGATGGTGTTAATAATTTTTTAGTTTTTTGAAGTTAAAATTTCTAGCTCATCTACCAGAACAGAAAATTTTAGGAGTGCTGTATTTATCGGTTCAGGTGAGTTCATATCTACTCCTGCATCCTTTAACAAATCAATTGGGTATTTGGAACCCCCTGATTTAAGAAAATTAAGGTAATCTCCCAACTCCTTTTCGCCTCCGGAAAGCACACGATCGGCTAAAGCATATGCAGCTGAGATTCCCGTTGCGTATTTATAAACATAAAAACTGAAATAGAAGTGAGGAATTCTAAAGCACTCTAGCGAAAGACAATCGTCTAGCACCAAACCCGGCCCAAAATAAAGCTCCAATAAACCCTTATAGATTTCTTGAAAAGTTTCGACTGTAAGTGGTTGGTTATTTTCTGCAATCTCATAAACTCTGTGCTCGAACTCAGCAAACATCGTTTGCCTAAATAGAGTACCACGAAAATTATCTATTTCACGACAAAGTAAGTAAATCTTCATATCCCGGTCAATATCCTGAGACAGAAAAAATTTTGTCAATAAAGATTCATTAAATGTCGATGCAACTTCTGCAACAAATATTGTGTAGTCAGAATACAAATACGGCTGGTTTCTCCTTGAATAAAAGGAGTGCATGGAATGGCCGGCTTCATGGGCGAGGGTATATACACTATTTATATTGTCCTCTGTAAAGTTCATTAGAATAAAAGGATTCGAATCGTAACAACCTGAAGAATAAGCACCACTTCTTTTACCTTTATTTTCATATCGATCCGTCCATCTATCCTGCAAAAGTCCGTTGCTCATTAATTCAACATATTCAGTCCCTAAAGGTTTTAGTGCCTTTTTAATTTTTTCTACCGCATCCTCGTATGGCATATGCCATTTGATATTTTTTACCAGTGGAACACTGCAATCATAGACATGTAAATTATCAAGGCCCAACAAACGTTTTCTTAACTCAAAATATTTATAAAGAGGTTTTAAATTCTGGTGCACCGACTCAATAAGATTGTCATATACCCCTTCATTAATATTTTCTGAAAATAATGCCTTGGCTCTATAGCCAGAATAATTTCTAGCTCGCGAATAAAACAAATCTTTCTTAACGCTCGAGGAAAGCAACGTGGAGTATGTAAAACGATGCGACTCATAAGCTTTATAATAATTATGAAATGCGTCCTTTCTAATTCGACGGTCGTAATTTTGCATCAAGCTCTGAAAATTTCCATGCGTTAACGGAAATGGTTCTCCATTTTCATCCTCGATTTCACCAAGCTGAAGATCGGCATTATCCAGCATGTCAAAAGTGCCCCGTGCAGTTCGGCTTATTTCTCCTGACGCTGCTAAAAGCTGCTCTTCCTTATCTGTTAGAGTGTGCTCACGATAACGTAAAATCTGTTCGAGGTGAAATCTGTAAAATTCTATTTCCTTCTCTTCAAGAAACTGATCAATTTTTTCCTTTGGAATAGCCATGATCTCTGGACGAATGAAGCTGGATGCTTTCCCGGCTTCATTTAGTAGCCTCATCGACTTTTCAAAATTCCCTTGATAAAAACTATTGGTTTTATCCTCATCATTTTTAAGGTGGGCAAAAGTATAAAGTTTTTCCAGTCTTCTGGAAAAATTCATGTCAAATTCAAGGCACTCTTTCAACTTTACAAAAGATTGTGAAAGCGTATCCCGGTAGCTGTCGTATTTTGGAATATCGCCTTCCAGCGCTTCTAGATCTTTATTCCATTCTTCGTTAGATGAATATAATCCTGACAAATCCCATTGAGACTGTTCAGAAATTTCACCTCGATCTAGAGTACCTGCTTTAACATCCATAAAATAAAAAGAAATAGGGAACGTATAACTTCCCTTGGGCAGTTAACATAAACCTTGCTCTATAGTTTTCAAATGAATTTCAAGCTTTACCTGCTTTAAGGAAAGAGATTTCTTTCTCTGTTCGTCCTTTTCGATAATATCAACAGGCGCCTTTTTAACGAAATTCGGGTTGGAGAGTTTCTTATCTAGAAATATTAGATCTTTTTCAATTTTTTTCAACTCTTTTTCTACACGGTTACGTTCTTCCTGGAAATCCATCATCCCTTCAAGGGGGATTATCAGGTCCATTTCTCCGAGAACCGAAGACGCGGATACCTTGGGTTTTACAACATTCGAACCTGCTTCCAATTTTTCCACACGGGCTAATTCCCTGACATATTCGCCGTGATATTTTAATGTTTGTTGTGTTTCAGAGCTCTGAGTTTTAACCAAGACGTTTAGTTTCAATCCTGGATTCAAATTCATCTCGCCACGGATATTTCTAATACCGGTAATGACTTCCATTATCAATGCCATTTCTTTTTCAATGGCTTCATTAGTTTGTGCCTCCCGATATTCCGGAAACGGACTTACCATGATGCTATTTTCATCCTGAGGAAGTTTTTGCCAAATTTCTTCAGTAATAAATGGCATGAAGGGATGTAAAAGCTTGAGTGCTGAGTCAAGAACATGGATTAGCATATTTTGCGCTGCTACCCTTTCCCGTCCAGGGCTGGCCAATTTAGATTTCGTGAGTTCTATATACCAGTCACAATATTCGTTCCAAATAAATTTATAGACGGTCAAAGCCGCATCGTTAAACCTAAAAGCCTCCAAAGCCTCATTGACCTCTTTCGTGGCCCGGTTCAGTCGACTCAATATCCAAAGATCTGCACTTGAAAATTTTGATCTTTTATCAAGGACGCAGGAACCTTTATAATCCTCCAGATTCATGAATACAAATCTTGATGCATTCCACAATTTATTACAGAAATTACGATAACCTTCAATACGATCTTCTGCTAATTTGATGTCTCTTCCTTGAGCAGCAAAAGCGGCAAGAGTAAAACGCAAGGCATCGGTCCCATATTTCTCCATCACCTCTAGAGGATCAATTACATTCCCCTTAGTCTTGCTCATTTTCTGCCCTTCTGCATCACGGATCAGAGCATGAATATAAACATCCTTAAAAGGAACATCGCCCATGAACTTTAAACCCATCATAATCATCCGGGCAACCCAGAAAAAAAGAATATCGAATCCAGTACATAGTACCGATGTTGGATAAAAGCGTTTGAGGCTAGCAGTTTTTTCAGGCCAACCTAAAGTAGAAAATGGCCATAAAGCAGAACTGAACCAAGTATCCAGCACATCCGTTTCTTGAACCAGGTCGGTCGAAGAACAAGCCGAGCAGGAGTTTGGTGTCTCCCTTGCGACTACCACTTCACCACAAGTATTACAATTCCAAGCTGGAATTTGATGCCCCCACCATATCTGGCGTGAGATGCACCAATCACGAATATTTTCCATCCATTCGAAATAGGTATTCTCCCAGAATTTGGGAACTATTTTTATACTTCCGTCCCGCACCGCTTTCATTGCAGGTTGGGCTAGAGGCTTAACTTTCACAAACCATTGTTTAGATAAATAAGGCTCCACTACAGTCCGACATCTGTAACAATGACCCACCGAATGGTTTAGGTCTTCAATTTTAATCAGGATCCCTGAGTCTTTTAAATTGCTTATGAGTTTTTTTCGGCACTCAAACCTATCTAATCCTTCGTAAATAGGCCCAGCGAGGGAGTTCATAGTTCCATCTGGGTTCATAATATTTATTGTTTCTAATTGATGCTTTCTTCCTAGTTCAAAATCATTTGGATCGTGAGCAGGAGTCACTTTCAACGCACCCGTACCAAATGACGTGTCCACATAATCATCCTCAATTAACGGAACCTCGCGATTTAAAACAGGCAGAATTAGTTTTTTACCCTTGTATTTCTGATAACGCTCATCATTAGGATTAACAGCAACCGCTGTATCACCTAACATTGTTTCTGGTCTTGTGGTAGCTATAACCAGAAAATCATCACTATCTTTAACAGAATATTTTAAATGATATAAATATCCCTGCATGTCCTGATGCTCTACCTCAAGATCGGAAAGTGCTGTATGACAACGCGGGCACCAATTGATTATATAGTCACCCTTATAGATAAGATCTTCTTCATATAGGCTCACAAAAACTTCACGCACAGCTTTTGACAACCCTTCATCCATTGTAAAACGGTCACGCTCCCAATCCAAAGAACACCCAAGCTTTTTTAGTTGATTGGTAATGGTTCCACCAGATTCATTGCGCCATTTCCAAACACGCTTGACAAATGCTTCTCTACCCAAATCCTGACGGTCCGCTCCCTCCTCATGCAGTTGTTTTTCGACAACATTTTGAGTAGCAATTCCAGCATGGTCGGTACCGGGCTGCCATAGTGCATTACAGCCTTGCATCCTTTTCCAGCGAGTAAGAATGTCTTGAAGGGTATTGTTGAAGGCATGACCAATATGTAATCGGCCTGTGATATTGGGCGGCGGAATGACTATTGAAAATGCAGGAGACTCCCTGGTTTCATCCGCGTGGAAAAAATTTTTTTCTTCCCAAAATCGTCCCCAACGTTTTTCGACTTCGCCAGGTTCGTATTGTTTGTCTAATTGAATCATTCAAAAATTACTGCCATCAGAAAAGCTATTAACTCTATTGAACCTAAAGGTAAACTCTGGCATTTCGAAATACACTTAATTTTTTTGGCAAGGAGAGAGCTTTTTACCAAAATATTACCAATAAAGAAAGATATTAAACCCCATAATTAGGTTCTCTTCTTTATGGCTTGCTCATATTTAAATAAAAACTTTTATTGGATATATTACCCGTTGGAATAGGGGTTCTTTATATCTTTTTAACTTTTTCAATCTCTTCACGGATAACCGACCTGGCAATTTCCGGAGTAATTTCGCGAATTACTTCCCGAATTGTTTTCTCAATAATTTCTGAAAGATCGGTCATTTCGTTTTGCAAAGAAGAATCCAATAGCTTTTCAAGAGTATGTTTAACCTGCTCTCCGGTGACCTTATTCAAACGGCCTAGACTATTTTCATATTCCATTTCTTGTAAATGGGGACCTTGGTAATGAGTCGACTTAAATAAAGATTTACCAGTAATAGCATTTTGGTTTTCATCAATCTCTTCAGCAGGGTGAACTCGTCTTTCAGACTCTGAAAAACTTTCGGGCGCTATTCTTTCCGGAAGCTCTTCCGGCTCAGGAATAATACCTCCTAAAGCAGACATCTCTGATTCTTTAATATTAAATGAAGCAACCGATTGTTGCTTTAAATCACCAGCAACAATTTCTTTGAATGCAGAGTTTAGATCGTCCAGGTTTTCCGTCTTTCTCGGTTGCACTTCCGCATACACGTCTTCTGAAAAAGTTTGCTCTTCCAGGAGGTCTGGCTCTTCAAACTCGGCAAACGGAGGGGCATCCTCAATATCATCTATGAGTACCTCCGTATCCAAAAGTTCTTTGGAGTCGATGGAAAGTTTTTCGACAGACTCTAAAAGTTCTTCCAGGCTAGGTTCGTCATCATTATCATTACTTGCTCCTTCTTCGGCAGCATTTTCTTGCAATACTGGCTCACCCTCATCTTCTGTAGTTTTGGCTTCTTCCATAACTCGTGTCACCATTTCAACAATGTCAACAGATTTAAAGGGCTTGGAAATGTGGTTTTCTGCCCTACATTTTTTAAAGAGCCGTTCATCAAAACCCTCAAAATCGCTAGAAAGAAGCATTACTTTTATGTTTTTAAGATTAGATGCTCCTTTTATTTTTTTGCATAACTGAAATCCATTAAGCCCAGGCATATCCACATCTGCTAAAACTATATCTGGTTTAAAATCTGGAATTCTATCAAAAGCTTTTTGCCCATCTCCAATGCCCTCTACTTCTGCATCTTCGTTTTCAAAAGCCATTGCAACAATTTTCTGAATTGTAATACTATCATCAGCGACAAGGATTCTAACGGTCATAAAAATATATCCAATAGGATTTTAGGCGGGCACATAAAATAAAAAAGAATTTGTATTGCAATCCGATTGAGATGCTTTAATAAATAATTACAGAAACATTGCCGGAAGATAAATGAAAATACCTAGCTTATTATTTTTCCTCTCAACTCAGATGCAAAAATTAAATAGCTAAGGGGTGTATTCTCAACTATTTAAGTATATCATATTTTCTGAGGACATTATAAAATTTAAGATCAGAAATTCAATCGGTTACTTATATTAAGCAAATAACCTGAATAAAAATCCATCGGCTAACCACACTTAATTACTAAAAATTTACGTTGTTCAGAGGAAATCTTGATCTGATGTTTTTTCATCTACATAGATATTCAAAACTCTATCGTTGGGTTTCATTATTGGCATTTTGGTTTACTCTGGCTTTTCCTTCTCTGTCTTTCGCTACCTACATGCAGCTCGATGGAATCGCAGATATTAAAACTAATTTTAGTAATGGCTGTGCATCCATAAAAGATATTGCCAAACAATCGGAAAGGCTTGGAATTGACGCTGTTATTTTCGGTGACTATGCCAGAAACTCTATTGAGTTTGGTCCAAAACCCTTTGAACGCATATTTAAAAATAAAATAGAAGGTCCTTCTGTACTTGGACGCGGTGCTGCAGGCTTTATATCTGAAATCAATGAAAATGATCGCCAGACAAAAGAAACCATTCTCATTCCTGGTGTAGAAACCAGTCCCTTTTATTATTGGTCCGGCAGTAATTATGACGGAAACCTCACTGCACATAATTGGGACAAGCATCTTTTAATTGTGGGCTTGTCTACCGCACCAGAATACGAGCAACTTCCTCTTCAAAATAGCAATTTCTCTTTAAATTACGCCAATCCGTTACTACAAAAATTCATCATAATGGGATTCTTGTTTATGGTGAGTGTTGGGGCAGTATACAAAGGATACGCTCGTGCTTTCACTGTTCCTCTGATGATTTTATTACTTTTGTTGACCTTCAATAACCATCCATTTCAAAGCTCACCTTTTGATGCCTATCATGGCGATCAAGGAATGAGGCCCTATCAAAACATGATCAACTATGCGAATTCGAAAGGAGCAATGGTTTTCTGGAATCATATGGAAATTAATTCTGGCATTCGCCAGGAAGGAACAACTAAACTGAAAACACTTCCATATCCTGAGGACTTGCTGAAAACAAAAAATTATACTGGTTTTCAGGTAATCGGTGATCATAGAATTCAACAAGTAGAAGCAGGACAACAATGGGATCAGGTTCTTATGGAATACGTACGTGGTCAACGCCAACAACCCGTATGGGGATACGGCGGCAATAATCACCTATGCGAAGATCGGGACAACAATAAATTAGGGTCAGCAAGAACTGTTTTTCTTGTTCGAGAAAAAAAACGCGAACACCTTTTAAATGCCATGAGAAAAGGCAGGATGTATGCCGTCAGACAAAATGCTACCAACCGATTGTCTCTGGATGAGTTCTTCATTGAAGATCAAAAAACTGGCCGCCAAGCAACTTTGGGGCAAGAGTTGAGCTCAACCGATTTCCCTACCTTAAAAATTAAACTACGATCTATCAATGGTAAAAATAATACTGCACAAATTCAAATCATCCGAAACGGTATACTGGCAAAACAGGAAAATATTTCCTT
>CAJWOD010000016.1 GCA_913044145.1 uncultured Nitrospina sp.
CCTGCCAAAATAGAACCGAACACCACTAAAGCACCAATTAGTCCTCCTCCCCAAGTCCAGCTTGGAAGGGAAACCACCTGATTCCATGTCGGGAGAGGTGTTTTAAGAATTGAAGCACTAACAATCAAACACAATCCACCGACTAAAAATGACACCAAGGCAGCGAGCACAGGACTATTAATATGTCTTGCAAGTTCTAAATTGACTCCAACCTGGACCGGTAATAAAGCCCCAATAAAAAAAGCCAACATTGTATGAGTAAAGTTCATGACAGTTCTTCGATCCCTAGTTATAAAAATTATCAATCATCATTCAACTCTTGTGCAAGGTCAGCTATCATTTGTAAGACCCCGCACATTCTAAGCCGGTCTTCCTCTTCCATATCATTAAGAAATTTTTCATATCCATTTTGTTTAAGGACATCCAAACCCTTCATGCCATTCTTCCTTTTATTATCGAGATCAGCAAAACAATAAAAATCCTCCTTAGCTTGATCAATAATTATGGGATAGTCTACGGTGGTCATAATTAATTGAAATACTTTCGAGCTTTCAGGTAATTGATCTGCCATCTCTATTAAAATAGGGTTTCCTTTTAAATTCATGTAATATTCCCAGGCAATATTTTTAAGATCAGATTATACTTATGCTAAACAACAAGGTTATACCTTAACAGATAAAAGAGTCTCAATATTATTGCAATTATATAAACTTACAAAGGATTTATAAATGGCATCAAAAAGTTCTTCATTTGATATTGCTTCGGTAACAGACCTTGCTGAGGTCCAAAACGCCTGCAATCAAACTATGCTAGAAATTCGTCAACGCTTTGATTTCAAAGCTAGCAAAAGCCAAGTTGAAATTGATATGAAAACCGCAGAAATAAAAATTCTTTCTGATGATACTCACAAGTTAAATTCTGTGCTGGATATCTTAAAAGGAAAATTAGTAAAACGGAAAGTATCCATCAAAGCTTTAGATTATGGAAAGGTTGAAGCGGCGACTGGAGATACAGTCAGACAAAACATTGCTATTCAACAGGGAATTTCAAAAGATAAGGGAAAAGAAATTGTGAAACATATTAAGGCCATGGGGCTAAAAAAAGTACAAGCGCAAATAATGGACGATCAGGTAAGGGTAACTAGCAAGGATAAGGATGACCTACAATCTGTGATAGCCAGCCTCAAACAAAAAGATTTTAATATAGACATGACTTTTACGAATTATCGCTAAACAGTTAAATTTTACTATCTTATCTTTTTAAAAAATAACTTAAATCAATCATTTTTCCAAAAGTTCAAGAATTTTCATTCCAAAGGCTTCTCCAGAATTAGAAGTATTTGAAGTGATTATCTTATCTATGGTGACCAGGTTTTTTTCTTCAGGAAAGGCTCCAACATCATTTAGTTCTTTCAAACAATCATCATCGTTTATAGCAGAAACTTCGCATCGGGAAACTAAACCCGCGCGCGCAAGTGCCACAACTGATAAGCCAAATGCCCCTAAAATTTTACCGGCTCTAAAATGGTCTGTTAGTATTTGAGGTAAAATTGAATCATTCCAAATAGTGCCCTTGGAACCTTTTCCACCAATGACTACAACTGCATCGTATTTTTGTTTTCCTTCCAAATAACGATTCCAATCAACTAACATTCCATCTGGTTCAATCTGAGTTTTTTCTTCACCTTGAATTTTTTTTCCTGATTTGGATAAAATCACACATTTCCCCGATTCTCTTTCTAATACTTTTTTTAAATCAAAAAGTTGTTGCTCACAAAACCGGTTTTGCGGTACTACCAGCAAGAAAAGGGGCAAACTCATTTAGTAACCATAATTTTATTCATTATAATTTCTTGATATAATTTTCTGAACTATGTTACATAAAAATAGCTTAGTATTTACACAGAAAAGAGTGCAAAAAAATAAATAATATCCAGCCAATAATTAAAGTAAAGCTCAACACATACCATCTGTCGACTGTTTTTAAAAAATGAGGAGTAAAATAATGCCAATTATAATGACTGCTCGTTATCAAGTTAAACCGCGGTCAATAGATCAGTGCAAACAAGCAATTAAAAATCTGGTGGAATATGTCAAAGAAAACGAACAAGGGACTCTGTACTACATAGCAAAACAGGAACAATTAAATCCCTATGCTTTCCTACACACAATGATTTTTCAAGATGAAGTCGCATTAACTTTACATCGATCTTCTGAAGCTGCGGAGAGGTTTGTTAGTGTTGTTTATCCCTCTACCATAGATCCTATAGAATTCAAGGAATACAGTGAGGTCGCCCATAACCTAGACCTTTCAAGCCGATAATACCTTACCTTAATCATTGATATCTCTTAAAAGATCTACCACTTCTTGAAATTTATCTTCAATATGTGCTGGCGATTCAATATTTTCATGCTCTACACTTAAATCTGGTTCCGACTCCAAAACCTTAATTCCGGAGTCTTCTGAAAAAAATTTACGCAACTGATAATGATTGTCAACCCGGACCCAATTTTTTCCGTCCCCGGAAATTTCATCGGTACCCAGTAAGGCATTTTTTCTTATGAAAGCAAAGAGTTGTTGAACAGGAACACTACGAAAAGTTATTGGCCCCCGCCTTAACATCACCTCCTTGATAGGTTTTCGGATTACTTTTGTATCCACCACCCTCTCCTTTAAGCAGTGCTATCAGGGGAATTATACGACTTACCACTCACTAACAAGTCAGCTGCCAGCAGCATTACACCTATAGTAATACAGGCATCTGCAACATTGAACGCGGGCCAATGTCGGTTATTGAAAAAAATATCTATAAAATCGATGACCTCTTTATGAAGAACGCGATCAATTAAATTCCCTATAGCCCCACTAAAAACCAAAACCAACCCGCCTTGAACCAATCTCTTTTGTCTTTCAGTTTGGTGAAATATTACCAGGATAGCAATAATCGCAATTATGGAAACAAATATTAAAAGATAAGGTTTTAATTCGGAGTTTTGTTCAGAAAATATTCCAAATGCGACCCCTGAATTTCGAACATGAGTTAAATTAAAAAATCCTTCTACAATATTTATAGAGTAACTTAATGGAATATGCAGAGTAACCATAAATTTTGTGTATTGATCGATGACAATCAACGCACTTGAGATTACGAATAAGAATAAATATTTATTTCTCAAATCCGCTCCCCGGCTACTTGTAAATGGTCTTGGCAACGCTGACAACAGTTGCTATCCGCAGTGTTGGATTGAACATCAAAGTAATGCCAACATCTTTCACATTTTTGACCCAAATGTCTTTCAGTGAATATTTTAACTCCCGGCAATGAGTCGCTAACATAAACCCTTTCGGTAGAACTCAAAACATCTACTAATTCGACTTTGGAAACAATGAATAAAAATTTCAATTCCTCATGATATTGCTTAACAATATTTTTTATGTCCGAAGGAAGTTCCAACTTAATAATAGAATCCAGGGAATGACCGATTATTTTATCTCTACGGCTTGCTTCCGAGGCTTTACTTACCTCACTTTTAAGCTGTACTAATAATTCCCAATTACTAATTAATTTATCATCAAAGCTAATATCCTCTCTGGCAGGAAACGAAGAAAGGTGAACACTTTTTTCTGTTGCACTACCCTTAGGAAGATAGCCCCAGATTTCTTCAGCGGTAAAACTTAATACCGGCGCTATTAATCGAACCATCCCCATCAATAGAATATGTAGTGTTGTTTGTCCTGCCCTTCTTTCCTGAGATTTTTCGGGATATGTGTACAACCGATCTTTCAATATATCCAAATAAAATGCACTGAGCTCAACCACACAAAAATTAGAAAAGGAATGATAAAAAGTGTGGAATTCATAATTTTCGAAAGCTGAAAGTATTTTTTCCCTTAAAAGATTAAAACGACTAAGAATATATCGGTCAATTTCCGGTAGTGAGTTGAGCGGTACCTTGTCGTGTTCCGGATTGAAATCATGTAGGTTTCCCAGTAGGTATCTGAAAGTATTCCGTATCTTTCTGTAGGATTCTGTTAATCGTTTTAATATTTCATTTGAAACGCGAATATCTTCTCGGTAATTTTCTGAAGCGACCCATAAACGCAAAATTTCGGCTCCATACTGATCGATAATTTTTTGCGGAGCAATCACATTGCCAGCAGACTTTGACATTTTCTTTCCTTTACCATCTACCACATAGCCGTGGGTAAGAACCGATCTGTAAGGTTCCTTACCTCTGGTCCCAATAGACTCAAGCAAAGAACTATGGAACCACCCCCTATGTTGATCGCTGCCTTCTAGGTATAAATCTGCAGGCCAGCTTTCACTGGCATTATTTTCTAAAACAGCTGCATGACTGACCCCGGAATCAAACCAGACATCCAGAATATCATTTTCTTTTTTAAACTCTTCGCAACCACATTTTTCGCACTTGGTTCCCTTTGAGATCAAATCTTCAATGGGGGTTTCAAACCAAAATTCCGCACCTTGTTTTTTTATCCCTTCCACAGCAAGCTCAAATACTTTTTTGGTCTCCACCACGTCACCGCATTCGATACAAGTGCATAGAGTTATCGGAACCCCCCAAGCCCTTTGCCTTGAAACACACCAGTCTGGACGATTTTCAATCATGCTATAAATTCGGCCCATGCCCCAATCTGGAATCCATTTTGTTCGCTCGATCCCTGCTAAAGCATTTTTTCGCAAATCTTCCTTTTCCATAGAAATGAACCACTGGTTAGTCGCACGAAAAATTACGGGCTGATGGCAACGCCAACAATGCGGATAAGAATGTTTTATATCTTCTTTATGAACAAGAAATCCGTCCTGGTTTAATTTCTGAATTATTTCCGGATTCGCTTTTTTAACAAACATTCCAGCAAAGTGTTCTACATCATTACGAAAAACACCCCCATCATCTACAGGGTTATAGGGTTCCAAACCATATTTAAGACCTACAATATAATCATCTTGACCATGCCCCGGAGCGGTATGAACGCAACCCGTACCCTGCTCTAACGTTACATGGTCGCCTAAAATTACTTTTGAATCACGATTAATAAAAGGATGTTGGCATACCGCGGTTTCCCATTCTTTGCCTTTACAAACCCCAAGAATTTTGTGGTCTTTAATATCCCATTCCAATATCAATGACGATAATCGTTCTTCTGCCACTATCAAAACCTCATCATTGATGGCAACCGCGACATACTGAAATTCTGGATGCAAACTAATTGCCAGATTTGCCGGCAAGGTCCAGGGAGTGGTCGTCCAGATCACCATATAGGCTTTCCCTAGATCACCACCTATATCCTTGGGGATACCGGATTTAATTTCAAACTTGACATAGATAGATGGAGAAGTGTGATCAGCGTGTTCAACTTCAGCTTCCGCAAGAGCAGTTCGACAAGATGTACACCAATGAACCGGTTTCAAACCTTTATAGACCATCCCTTTTTCTACAAATTTTCCAAACTCACGAACAATTGTTGACTCGTAGGAATAGTCCATTGTTAGATATGGGTTGTCCCAATCTGCAAATATGCCCAACCTTTTAAATTCATCGCGTTGAATTGAAACAAAGTCCTGAGCATATGAGCGACATTGTTTTCTTATCGCACTCTTTTCAAGACTCATCTTTTTTTCTTTGAGCTTCTTACCCACTTGATGTTCAATAGGCAACCCGTGACAGTCCCAACCGGGTATAAAACCTGCATCGTAACCCTTCATACCCATAATCTTTACAATAAAATCTTTGAGAACTTTATTAAGGGCATGCCCCATATGAATATGACCATTCGCATAAGGAGGACCATCATGGAAAACAAATTTCTCCCTTCCTTTAGATGACTCGCGAATTGCTTCATAGATTTTTTCCTTTGCCCACCATTCAAGCATTTTTGGCTCAGCCTTAGTTAGGCTGGCTTTCATAGGAAAGTCTGTTTCTGGCAAATTAAGTGTGTCTTTTATTTCCATAGTCTTCTATTTTATTTTCATTGCTTGTTTCACTCTATCGAGCGTGGAAGTAGCAACCAACTGGGCCTTCCTTGTACCCTCTGCAATGATTTCTTCTACTTCTTTTGGCTTTTTGGTTACCTCACTACGCTTTTCCATGATAGGTCTCATATATTCGAGCATGGTTTGAGTGAGCATGTTTTTACAATCACCACAACCGATTTTAGCAGAACGGCATCCTTCCACTACTTCATCCTGCATGGATTGAGGCGAATAAATTTTATGGAAAGGGTACAGATTACACACCTCGGGGTCCCCAGGATCCTCTCTACGGGCTCGGGCAGGATCGGTCAGCATCTGTTTAACTTTTTTTGCAACCTCTTTCTCATTGTCAGAAAGATAAATTGCATTATCGTATGATTTGCTCATCTTCCTTCCGTCCAGACCGTTCAGCTTAGGGATTTCAGATATTTTTGCGGCTGGTTCGATAAAAATATTTTTCTTATACAGGTGATGAAATCTACGAACAATTTCCCGTGATAATTCCAAATGCGGGGCCTGATCAATTCCGACCGGGACAAAGTCTGCCCGATATAAAACGATATCCGCTGTTTGCAATACTGGATACCCTAGAAACCCATAAGTGCTCATATCAACTTTTTTTACTTCGTCCTGCTTTTCTTTATATGTAGGGTTTCGTTCCAACCAGGGAACAGGAACCATCATAGATAATATTAGATGAAGTTCGGCATGTTCAGGAATTTTTGATTGTAGGAATAAAGTACATTTTTCAGGATCCAGTCCGGCGCTCAACCAGTCCACTGCTACTTCATAAGAAAAGTCTTTAATAAGGCGAGGGTCTTCATAAAGCGAAGATAACGCATGCCAATCAGCAATAAAGAAAAAACATTCAAAATCGTCCTGTAGGTCCACCCAGTTTTTAAGCGCACCAAAATAGTTGCCGAGGTGAAGTTTTCCAGAAGGCTGCATACCGCTCAATATTCGTTTCATAGGCTATAGTTATCTGGAGAAACTCGCTTTCAATACTTCAATGATCATTGGGAACGTTTCCTGACTAAGAAACAGTACCGAATAGTTAATCGGGTACACTAATATGGTACCGAGGATACCTGTGTTAGCAAATTGATCCAGCAGAAAAACACCTAAAATCAAAATTGCCCCAAACTTGTCCACACTTGTTAATTTTTCCGCAACGTTCTCAGGAACCATTCCTTTTAGCACACTTGACCCATCCAGAGGATAAATCGGAAGCATATTGAAGACCGCTAAGGCAACATTGATCCATATACCATAAGCTAAAATAACAAACAAATAAGAAAAATCAGGCGAAATCAGACGTATAAAAAAACTGCAAAACACCGCCAAAGCAATATTTGAGAGAGGACCAGCAATTGCTACATACATCATATCTCGTTGAGGATTCTGAAAGTTTCGCCAATCCACCGGAACCGGTTTGGCCCAGCCAAAACCAACAAAATAAAAAAATAGCACTCCTGTAATATCCAGATGGCGGATGGGATTGAACGATAAACGACCCGACCGTTGTGCAGTATCATCCCCCAAAAGAAGGGCCATTCTCCCATGCGAATATTCGTGAACGGTTAAAGAAAACAAAATAACCGGGGTCATCAATACCATTAATTGAGTTTTGGTCAAACTGAATGCCTCTTGGTTTAAATGCTTAATTGGCGAGAATCAGGCTACCGCGTAAAAATTAGCGGGGTTGTCACGAGGTAAAATCCTAAACTGGCAACACTTTAACACATATACCAGCCTCCGATAAACCATTTCATATCTGGGTGGCCCAGTATTAAACTTAGTTTTAATTTCCTTCGTTATTAAGTAGGTAAAATTATTCAGATTTGGTCTTAGCGTATTTCTGGTAGGTATAAATCGCCGAGCTTTTAGCCAAGAAAAACCCTAGAGAACCTTCTCTAAATCCTTGTTTTAAAACAAAATTTTTAAAAAAATTAAAGAGTGGGCGTAAGTAAATATGCGTCCAGTTTGCACGGAATCCTATTGCCCTTTTTTCTTGCGCATATAGTGTGGAGTAGCGGTCCTGACGCTGAAGATAGTCCTCACGATTGTAATAGGAATAATGAACCAAAGCATTTTTTAGGGTGCCTGTATTTTCATCCGAGACCAACCTTTCATGCACCTGGGATTCACTGAATGAAACCTTTTCTTTGTTATACAATCGTAATATTTGGTCTGGATACCAACCGCCAAAGCGAACCCATCGGTCTCCGAAGTAATTTTTTCTTGGAAACTGATAGGCCGGATATTGCGGTCCTTCTTTAAGAACTTTTTGGATTTCCTCAGCGAATGCGGAGGTCACCACCTCATCAGCATCTATATTTAATATCCAACGATTTTTCGCATGCATTGCGCAAATATTCTTCTGCTTCCCATATCCGTGCCAACTTTCATTGAATATCTGTTCTGTATGCTGCCGACAAATTTCTACGGTACGGTCGGTGCTGTTTGTATCTACTACAACAATTTCATCGGCCCATTTCAGACTTTCTAGACAACGGCCAATATTTTTTTCTTCATTTTTGGTGATGATGGTTACACTTAGGTTTTCCATTGATGCTCTTTAACCTTAACTATTTGATTTAATTATAACACTCTGGATTCTTTTAACTATCTAATTTTACTGTTTTCCTAGAGTATTATGTTACGATTAGTAGAAAAATGAAGAAGTAAACAAACAAATTTCTTTTATTGAATCGGCAGTAAGTTTTTCAAGTTATATCAGAACCGTACCGTGAAAAATTATTGACCTCATTTTTGCTTAGGGTGCATTACCTCAAATACTCTGCTAGTTAAATAAACTGCAAATTAAATATGATTGAACAATACCTGCAAGTAGCTCTTGAATTATTGAAAGAAATCTGGTTCCAGCTGGACTCTTTACTGGGTCTCGAGGAAACCATAGCTTTCAAACTAATTAAACTCTATCTACTCGAGCTTCAGGACACCCCCATCTATACGGGAATAGCTTTTGCCATGCTCGTCCTTATCCTTCTCGGATTATACAGAGCAAGAAGTATTGTTCGAGAACGCGAACGTAAGAAGGTAGAAAAATTGATAGAGGAAATGGATGAAGAAGACTACGATGAAATTCACGTGGATACCCAGAAAGTTATGGGAAGTGATGAGAAAGAGTTCAAACTGGAACCCATTAGTCCAGCTTTGGCAAATCCAAGTTTAAATAAAAATCTAAATAAATTCCAAAGGTTCGACTTTGACAGTAAAGACAGTAATAAAGAAGACGCATCGCATGAATCAACAAATAATAAATTAAATAAACAATTAGAAGGTGTACAAGAAAGTACTCCGTCAACTAAAGATCTCAACAACGCGGCTAGTGACGATAATTTTTACCGGGAAAAAGAAATATCTACAGAAGAAATTTCCAAAGAACCAGTAATGGCAAAAGTTAATGAATCCATTAATGACCCGGAATCTAAAACAAATTACTCCATTAATAACAACTCTGGAGGAGAAGTTGATAGCCTTATGAATCGGCTAAAAGATTTACAGGCTATTCTGAACATTGGAGATACGTCGTCGACAGTTGAATCTAATATTCGTTCAGCGGGTGCCCCCCCCTTTTTAGAGAAACAAAACTTTACACGAAAATCACCTAAAGTCACTTTGAAAGATAACAAAAAATATATAAAAGCACTGGAGTCCCTTATATTTTTGGAAGACCAGAAAAAACACTAAGGCGTTAAAAATTATTTTTTTATTATTTCAGATTAAATGACATCAAAAGTTAACATTATCGCGGTCGGTGGCGGCAAGGGTGGTATAGGGAAAAGTGTCGTTTGCACAAACCTCGCGATTGGAATGGCTTTGAGTGGTCAAAAAGTTGTTCTAATTGACACTGATTTTGGCGCATCCAATCTTCACGCCTTACTTGGAATAAATAACCCGGCTCACGGATTTCAAGATTTTTTTAAAGAAAACTTTTCCGACAGACAATCTCTATTAATTGATACAGGTATCAGTAATTTAAAATTTGTAAGCGGAGCTGGAGATAACCCCGGAAGTGCGAATATCGACGCCGATAAAGTCAATACTATAATTTCTTTTATAAAAAACTTAGAGGCGGACACGATACTTTTGGATTTAGGACCAGGTACTAATTTCAACGTAATCGATTTCTTTAATATCAGTATGCAAAGTGTAGTCCTAACAACACCAGAAATAACCTCTGTAATGAAAACTTTTAGCTTTATCCGCTCAGTTTTATTCAGAAGAATCTCATTGGCATTTCAAGATAATCCTGAGATCCAAAAATTAGTAGACCATTCCAACCCAGCCAACGCAGATATCGAATCCTACACAACAGATCTCCTAATGGAGCGATTTGCAGAGGACTTCCCCGAGCATCTAGACAAATTGCATACTATTATAAAAAACTTCACACCTGGCTTGGTTGTTAATCGGGTTCGCAGCAAAAAGGATCTTTTAACGGGGGATAATTTATTAAAGCTTGTAAAAAAATTTCTTAAATTGGAAGCCACCTATCTGGGTTACATTATTGAAAGTGATCAGGTCAGAGATTCTGTCGATGAAATGGTACCCTTCCTTATCAAGGATCCACAAAGCACACCTTCAGAAAACCTGCAACAAATTATCGGCTCACTCACAAATGCTGATCTCGAATTCGTAAAGCGCGATGGTAAAATTTTTGTCTCCAAAGAAGTACGACTTTCATCAGGCTGGGAAGCCTAGCTTTACCCATCAAAATCATTCAAATTATATTAGAAAAACCCTTAATGTTTTCTTAATAATATTTCCCCTCGTTATATAGTTTTTTCAGTACAATACCACTTAAATTTTCCTTATTTAATCTATTGAGATGGACATTCAAACTCGATCAATATTATCCCAACTGCTTAATCTAGCTTCCCATCAAAAAGTTAAACTTTTCGTTGTAGGAGGCACCTTACGCGACCATATAATGCATAAAAATATTTCTGACATTGACCTCACTGGCACAAATGCTGCCCAATTGGGTATTCATTTTGCGGATTCGTTAAACTTACGGCATATTTCTCTTGACAAAACCCCAGGGCGTTCCACAACTCGTATTATTCTTCCCCAGCAAAAGCATTTTGACCTCACCGATATGCAAGGAAAAATAATTAATGAGGATTTGGAAAAAAGAGATTTCACCATAAATTCAATGGGGCAAGAACTTTCCGAGTACCTCTCAAATAAAAAAACAATAATTGATCTTTATAATGGGAAAAAAGATTTAAATGATTCGATCATCAGAGCCACATCAAAATCTGTATTCCAAGCTGATCCATTAAGAATGGTACGTGCATTTCGCTTTGCGGCGAAAATGAACTTTTCAATTGATGAGGAAACATTACAAGGAATTTCTTTATACAGAAAAAATATTTCAACAGCAGCAGGTGAAAGGGTCTGGCGGGAATTATTATCTTTTTTTGAAGCTGACAATACTGGAGATTTAATTAATTTAATGCAAAATTCAAAACTCCTCTCCTGTATACTTGCCGAGTTTTCCATAGAATGGGATGAGATTTTAACCTCCTACAAAAGGTTGGAAAATATTATTTCAAATCTTGCTTTATATTTCCCCAGGCACACCCCCACATTGAAATCTTCAGAAAAAGCATTGCTGAAATTTTCTGTCTTACTGAAGGAAACAGATAAATCTTTATCAATAGGAAATATAAGCAGAAAAAATTATGGGGTTCAAAATACTTTTAAGACCCTAAAAGCTTTAAAGGCTAGCAATAACGAAATTGCTTTCATTTGCAAATCCATCCAAAATTCGCAAGTTTTTTCAAACTCATTAACAAGCAACTTAAATAATTCTTCTCTGTATGAATTATGTGTAATAGCAGGTGATCAACTAGTATCAGGTTTACTTTTAAAGGTTTGCTCTCTTCCCATTATTGACAGATCTGACTTTCAAAAACATGAAAAACTATACTCTTGCATACAGCTTCTTGAATTCTATTTCGGGAGCTATCTTCCGGTTTTAGGAGAAAAAGCTTTACTAAATGGTAATGATGTAATTAGGATATTTAAGATTTCACCATCTCCAGCATTAGGAAATGTACTTCAAAGTATACAGCGGGCTCAGGTGCTTGGTGAAATTAAGACTTCTAAAGAAGCAAAAGATCTAGCCGAAAAACTCCTTAAATTGTAGAAGATAAACCGAGACGATGACAATTAAATATCAAAATACATTATGGAATAATAAAAAAGTTATTATAGGAAAACCCGAAAATTCAAAGCCTCTCAATATACTCATAGGTTTCCATGGAGCCGAATCCACGCCAGAGAATATGCTGGTACAAAGCAATCGTTTAAAACTGGATAATACCATTCTCATATTCCCGGAAGGACCAGTAGACGCAAAAGAAGGGCGCTGGAGTTGGTGGAAGGATGGTCCTGGACAACCAAAATCGGTCGAAGAATTCTTAGATTTTACAAATCAATTAATTCAAGCAGCTCAAGACCACTTTAAGCCTTTATCATTAAATCGAATTTCACTTTGGGGATTTTCCCAAGGGGGTGCCGCATCACTCGTCTATGCCCTTCTAGGATCACAAAATATTTATAAGGTGGCTTCGGTGTGTGGATTTCTTCCAGAACTTCCTTCCACGGATTCAAAAGGTGCATTAACCACACAAATTCTTGGCATATTTGGTTCAAATGATGAGGTAGTACCCTCTTTTCTTGCAGACTATGCTCTGGAAGAAATGAAAAAGAAAGGACATTTGATTGAAAGCAAAGAAACGTCACAAACACATGAGTTAAATGCAGAAAACCTTAATGATATTTGCATTTTTTTCAATTCATAAAGAAATACCCTAGTGAAACAAATTTTTATTAAAAAATTTCATATCTCAATTTATTGCCTGTTTTTTCTAACCTCAGGTTTATTTCAATCTTTGGAGGCAAGCAGTTTTTTTGAACATCAACCCCAAAGAATAATTTCAACTTCACCATCTATTACCGAGATACTTTTCGAATTAGGGCTGCAAGATCGGATTGTGGCCGTAACAGATTTCTGCATATATCCGGAAGAAGCTTGCCAGCTCCCAAGTATTGGGGGAGTACTAAACCCTGACATAGAAACAATAGTTTCTCTAGCCCCCGATCTAATAATTCTCCAATCAGACAGTGCAAAGGTGAAAAAAAATATTAAAAGCCTGGGAATTCCAACATTGTCAATTCAAGTGAGGACAATTTCAGATATTTTTGAATCGATAAATCGCTTGGGCAAAGAACTTAATTGTCAGGAAGCTGCCAAGAAACTTCTTTTATTGTTAAAAAATAAAATTAATTCGTTTAAACAAAGGCTTGCGGGACAGTTACCAAAGAAAGTGTTGTTGCTGCTTGGTGACAGTAGTGATCCTGCTCGCGATTTATATGCGGTAGGTCCAGGAACATTTTTAAATGAATTACTTGTACTTTCTGGCGGAAAAAATATTTTAAAAAATTCAAAAGCCCAATACCCTAAGCTATCTAAAGAGTATATTATTGAGCAATCACCTGAGATCATTATAGAAGCAGGACCTAAGTCCAATTTATCTCAAAAAGAAATTGATTATAGAGTTAAACAATGGAATAGATTCCCTTCCATCCAAGCAGTAAGAGATAAAAGGATATATTTTATTGGTGCAGATTATATTTTGATCCCCGGACCACGTCTTGTGAAAATATTAGAAAACTTTGCACAAGTAATACATCCAGACTTATTGAAATCCCAAACAGAAAAAATATCTTTTCAGGAAACTGTAAAACCATGACATCCGTAAAAATGGAGCTGGACAATATTTCTTTTGCCTACGACTCTTTGCCAATTTTAAAAGAGCTATCGCTCGTTATTCAGGAGAGCGATTTTATAGGGCTAATAGGTCCTAACGGCTCAGGAAAATCAACACTATTAAAAATAATAGGAGACATTCTTAAACCGGACTCAGGCTGCATAAAGTTCAAAGGTTTCGATACTAGGAGTATCAGCAAAAAGGTTTTTGCCCAATCGGTTTCCTGGATTTCTCAGGATCACCCCATGGTTTTTCCTTTTAAAGTTTCTGAAGTCGTTTTAATGGGACGCCACCCTCATCTTTCTGCTTTATCTTTTGAAAGTCACGAGGATTTTAATATCAGCCAGCGTGCTATGGAAACAACCATGACTTCTGAGTTTTCCGAACGATTTTTTAATGAAATCAGTGAGGGGGAAAAACAGCGCGTGATGATTGCCAGTGCCTTGGCGCAGAACCCTGAATTGATGCTTCTCGATGAACCTACATCAGCGTTGGATTTAAAATATCAAATTGAAATCATGAATATTCTTAAGAACCTTAATACAAATCATAAAATGACGCTAATTGTGGCCATGCATGATTTAAACCTTGCTTCACGTTTTTGTAATAGAATTATCTTAATAAATGAAGGAAAGGTTGTTAGCGATGGCACCCCTCTACAAGTGCTTAAAAAAGATATTCTCGAGCAAGTCTATGGAATAGATTTAGACCTAGACTTCAAAAACGGTCACACCCTGATTCATCCTAATATCGATAGTTAGGGTAATTTTCAAATGAATATAAGATCCTACACAACAACCGTTTCAATATTATTTCTGCTTTTACTAATCACTCTTTGTATCGCTCCCCTAATTGGCTCCACCGATATCAGCCTGAATCGAGCCTTTTCAACGATTCTAAATAATTCTA